>QKCS01000222.1 GCA_003246795.1 Alphaproteobacteria bacterium | reverse complement strand
ATGTCGCCGGCAACGGCGCGCGAGTCGCGGTCCCGCGCGCTCGGTTGCCTTGCGACGGCGGTCTATTTCGAAGCGCGCGGCGAAAGCGCGAAAGGCCAGCGCGCGGTCGCCGACGTCGTTCTTGCGCGCACGCGCGTGAAGGGGCGGCCGAAGACCGTGTGCGGCGTCGTCTTCGAAGGCGCGCACAGGAAGTGGCGCTGCCAATTCTCGTTCGCGGGCGACGGCCGTTCCGACGTGCCGCGCAACAGGAAGGCGTGGAAGCGCGCGAAGCGCATCGCTTCGGCGGCGCTGCGGGCGCGCGGCAAGGGCAAGTCCAAGATCGTGCGCGGCGCGACATATTATCATGCGCGCTACGTCAAGCCGCGTTGGGCGAAGCACATGGTGGTGGTGGCGCGCATCGGCGGGCACATCTTCTACCGGTCGAAGCGTGGGCGCCTGTCGTAGGCGCGTCGTCTCCGGCGGTTCAGGCGCTCAGCGCGCGTTTGAACTCGTCGCGCGCTTTCAGTCGCGTCAAATAGGCGTGCGCGTTTGGATACCGATCGTCCAGCACGTCGAACCTCGCCAGCAATTCGAGTGAGTATCCCATCATGATGTCGGCGGCGTCGAACCCGGCGCCGAGCAGAAAGTCGCGATCGGCCACGGCTTGATCGACGACCGCAGGCAAGCGCGGACCTTTTGTTCGGCCTCCGCGGCCACGGCCGCACCGCTCTCGGCCTTCTGCCTCATGACGCGAAGGCCGAGCGGGCGCGCGAGCGTCGCCTCGGCGAACCAGCACCATTGATGATGCATGGCGCTTTCCGCCGTTCCGGGCGGCGGGCGCAGCCGGCCTTCGCAGTAGCGTTCCAGGATGTAGGCGACCATCGCGCCGGATTCGAACATCGTGAGCGCGCCGTCGGTCATCACCGGCACTTTGCCCGCCGGGCTGATCGCGCGCCATTCGGGCGTGTTGCGGAACGTCGGTGAAAAGTCGATCCGTTCGACGTCGACGGCCAAGCCGAGTTCGTAACAAAGCCAGATCGACCGCGCGTGCCCGGGGCGTGATAGATCTCGAGCAAGGCGTTTTTCCTTTACGGCACGAACGCGACGACGCGCGCCGGGGCGGCGCTGCAGTTGGCGAGTTTGATCGGGAAGAACGCGGTCTTGAAGCCGTGGGGCGGCAAGCGATCGAGGTTCGTCAGCTGTTGGACGATGAAGACCTCGTGCTCGCGGCCGGCGAAGTGGCCGTCCCAGATTTGCGACGCGTCGCCCGTTTCCTTGAAGGCCTGGCGCATGGCGAGGAAGGGGCGGTCCCAGCCCGGCGCGTCGGTGCCCAACACTTTCGCGCCCATCGCCGCCAGATGCAGCGTGCCTTCGCGCGTCATGCCCGGATAGTTGTACCAGGCGAGGTCGGAGACATCGTAACGCTCCTGACCTGTGCGCAACAGGACGGCCGAACCGGGCGTGACTTTACCACCGTTCGCGGCGAGCGCCTTGTCGAGTGCTTCGACCGTGAAGCCCTTGCCGGGTTCCGCGTGCGCGCGCATGTCGAGCACCAGCGTGTCGCAATAGAGTTCGTCGAGCGCGATTTCGTGGATCGTGCGTGCGGGCTTGCCCTCGCAGGTCGAGCCGTAGTGCAAGGGCGCGTCCACGTGCGTGCCGATGTGCGAGTTGATGGTCACGCGCTCCTCGCCCCAGCCTTCGCCGTCGGGCAGATGGTGGCGTTCGCAGCCGAAGATGAAGCACATGATCTCCGCCCCCTTGCCCGCAGGCGTCGAATAATCGACCTGCGGCACGAGGACGGACGCCGACGGCTTCACCGGCGGCGGCAGGCGGTCGATGTCGCGCGAGTCGAGGGTGCGGGTCAGGTCGATGAGGGGCATTGGTATCTCTGCGCTGACTTCTCAGATTGGCTAGTCTGGTGCTTATGCAGGAGCGTCACGGTCTACAAGCGTGGCATCGAATTGGAGGACATCTCATGGAAATGCATGTTCGTCGAAGCGTTTGGCCCTACGTGCCCGCCGCGTTGCTCGTGGTTTTGAGCGCGTGTGCAAACAGCCGACTACCTCATACTGCGGAGCGAGAGATGCAGGCTGTAATTTTCTTGGGTCAGGAGAGGAGAGCGATAGAAGGGTGGCTTGGCTCCAAGAGGTACGAGTTCGGACTGATCCAAAGTGAAGGGCGTGCCTTGGGGTTCAACATTCGCAATGTGAGTTCCGATGGTGTCGTGTCAGTGGGCATCGGTGGGCGTGTGACGTTTGATAGTCGCGGCCGAGTAAGCGGCTATTCAATAGAGCGACAGCTCACGGGCCCCTGATCGCGGCGCGACGTTCTCGCTCTTGGCACCCATTTGGGTCGCACCCACAGCTAGACGGCACCGCTTGCACGCAGGTCTTCGATATCAGCTTTCGTCAGGCCCAAGCCCGTCAGAATTTCGTCCGTGTGCTGACCCAAGGTCGGTGGCGGCGTGCGGACGGTGCCGGGGGTTTCGGAGAGGGTGACGGGCGTTGCGGGGATCGGGGCGGGGGTTTTCAGGCCGGGGTAGGCGGCTTTCGCGAAATAGTTTGCGGCCTTCACGTGCGGGTCGTCCAGTAGTTGTTGCGGGGACAGGATGGGGCCGGCGGGGACTTTGGCTTTCTCCAGTTCGGCCAAGGCTTGGGCGACCGTGCGGGCGGCGCACCATTTGGCGCAGCGTTCGCTCAGGCGTTCGCCGTTGTCGCCGCGCGCTTCGTCAGTCGCAAAGCGCGGGTCGGTCAGCCACGCTTCCTCGCCCATCAGTTTCGCGATGCGTTTGAACAGCGGGTTGCCGTTGACGAGGATCGTGATCCAGCCGTCCTTGCATTTGAAGATGTCGCTGGGGCCCGCGGTTTGGCCGCGGTTCAAGGTCGCGACGCGGTCCTTCTTCAGCACGGCCTGTTCGACGAGCGTTTGGCTCATGAACGTGACGGCGGTGCGGAGCAGCGCGCCTTCGACGTGCTGGCCGCGGCCGGTCTTTTCGCGGGCGAAGAGGGCGGCCATGGTGCCGAACGCGGCGAGCGAGGCGGTGCCGAAATCGACCCAACTGGCCGCCGCGCGCACCGGCTGTTCCGGCATGCCCGACATGTAGACCGCGCCCGCCATCGCCTGCGCCACGCCGTCGAAGCCGAGGCGTTCTTCGTACGGGCCGCCCGAGCCGAACGCGGAGGCGGTGGTCAGCACCGTGCGCGGGTTGATCGCGTGCACGCTCTCCCAATCGAGGCCCAAATGGCGCAGCGTCTGCGGCGGCAGGTTCACGACCACGACGTCGGCGGTCTTGATCAGGCGCTTCACGACCTCGCGGCCTTGCGGGTGGGCGGGGTCGAGCGTCAGGCCCTTCTTGTTGCGGTTCATCTGCAGGAAGAGCGCGCCCGCGCCGGGCGTGCCGTCGGCCTCGTGCATCACGGGGATCAGCGTGCGGTCTTCGGAACCGTCGCGCTTTTCGATGCGAATGACCTCCGCCCCCATGTCGGCGAGCAGCGCCGCGCAATAGGGGCCCGCGATGTAGCGGCCGAAGTCGAGAACGCGGATGCTTTCGAGAACGGATGTCATTTCACTTACCTAGCTGAGAATCGCTGTCATTCCGGCCAAGGCGATAGCCGCGAGCCGAGACCCAGGAGACTGGGTCGGGTGCATCACGCAATCTCCGGGTCCCGGATAGTAACGCTCGCAAACTAATTGCTGCGCAATTTGGCTCGCGTAACTTCCCGGATGACAGTGTGTGGGTTGTCATTTCATCCCCTCGGCGTCGCGGGGCGGCAGCAACCGGCGATCATGTCTTGGCCCGAGATGAGCGCAATCGCGGAATAGGGATAGCGGTTGTCGGACATGCCGTCGCTGCAGGTTTCGTGGCGCACGATCAGCGTCATCTCGCCGGGGCGGTTCGAGCTGCGGATGTGCCAGATGTCGGGGCGGCCCATCGCGGTCGACGCACGCGTGAGTTTGAAGAAGCGGCGGCGTTCGGCGGACATCAAGTCCGCACGCGCTTGGCCGGGGATGAGCGCGATCGACCAGAAAGGTTCGGTGCCCGCGCAGTCGAGATAGGCGGGCAGCTGAAAGCGGCCCGTTCCAAAGCCGAGGAAGCGGCCGTTCACCCATCCGCGCTTGCGCTTGTATCTGACTTCGACCCAATCGCCGGGCGCGCTCTTGCCGGTGAGCGTGATGCCGGCGCCTTCGGGCGGAATGGTGGCGACGACCTGGGCGCGCGGGTTCGGAAGCACGCGCACGTTCAAGACGTCGCCGCTGCGCACGCCGTAGACGCCGTAGCTCGCGTCGGCGTTCGCGGTTGCGGCTGCGAAGAGGCTCGCCACGAGCAGGAGTGTGAGGCGCATCGCATTCTCCCTCGGCCGGCCGTCGCGCGCGGCCGCAAAGGCGCTATACATGAGCGATCCCCGTTGGGCCAGATGGGAGGTCCCGATGACATCCGATGCGTTCGCGCTCGATCCGCAATTGGCCAAAGACACCGTCGTTGTGTGCGACTGGCCGCTCGCCCGCGTGCTGCTGATGAACGACGCGCGTTATCCGTGGATCGTGCTGGTGCCGCGCCGGGCGAACGCGGTCGAAGCGTTCGATCTTTCCGAGGCCGACCAGCTGCAGCTGTGGCGCGAGGCGACGCATGCGGCGGAGCTTCTAAAGGCGGCGACCGGTTGCCGGAAAACGAACATCGGCGCGCTCGGCAACATGGTCGCGCAGCTGCACGTACACGTGATCGCGCGCAACGAAGGCGACGCGGCATGGCCGGGGCCGGTGTGGGGCGTGGGCGCGGCCGAGCCTTACGAGACGGGCGCGATCGGCGTGCAGGTCGAATGCATGAAGGCGCTCTTGCATGCGCCGGCGCCGTTAGGCGGCGGTTAGTAAACGGCGCTGGCACGCGCCTTGCTAACCTTTCGCCTGCTATGTACGCGAACGCCGCCGTCCAGAACGCCGTGCTCAGGCCCACCATCCCGCCGAATGCGGATGGCGTGCTCGCCGCGCTGCGCCGTGCGGCGGACGAAACGGGCACCGACTTCGGCTATCTCCTGAACACGGCGATGCGGGAATCGAGCCTGAATCCCAAGGCCGAAGCCGCCACGTCGTCGGCCACGGGGCTCTTCCAATTCATCGAACAGACGTGGCTTGGCACCGTCAAAGAATTCGGCGGTGAACACGGTCTTAAGACCTACGCCGACGCGATCGAAGTGGGCAGCAATGGCCGCTTCCGCGTGGCCGATCCTGCCGTGAAGCAGGAAATTCTTGCCCTGCGCAAAGACGCCAAGACGGCCGCCTTGATGGCGGGGGAAATGACCAATGCGGTGTGTGGGGATATGGAAGCCGCATTGGGGCGGGGGGTGTCGGCGGGGGAGCTTTACGTCGCTCATTTTCTGGGTCCGAAGGCCGCGATCAAGTTGATCGAGACCGCGGAAGCGACGCCAAAGGCCTCCGCCGCCGACATTTTCCCGCAAGCCGCCAACGCCAACCGCTCGATCTTCTACAGCGGCGGCAAGGCGCGCTCGGCCGCGGACGTGCTTGCGCACTTGGTTTCGAAGCACGAAGGTGCGACCGTTCCGCCCGCGCAGTTCGCCGAGGCCGCGGAGCGTCCAGCCGCACCTGCTGCGCCGGATGGCGATGCGGGCGCGTCGTCGATCTTTTCGTTCGGCGGGCATTCGGTCGTGATGGCGCCGATCATGGTGCAGATCCTGGCCTCGCTCGACCCGCTGTCGCAGTTGGCCTCGTCGGTCGCGGCGGAGGGCGAACCGGAACTGCGCCGTTCGGCCGGCGACGTGATCTAGCGACCGAATGAGCCATGGCCTCGGCCCGAGGCCTTCGACATAAAGCGGCGCCATGAACCAGATCGTGCGCCTGTGGTGGCCGCTCTTCGCCGCGGTCGCGCTCATCCAAAGCGGCAACGGCTTGACCGGCACGCTCGTCAGCGTCACGAGCGAAGCCAATGCGTTTCCGCCGTGGCTGCAGGGCCTGGTGCTCTCGGCCTTCTATGCCGGCAGCCTTGCGGGCGCGTTCGCCGGGCCGCCAGTGATCGCGCGGTCGAGCCATGTGCACAGCTTCGCCGCGTTCACGCTGGTGCTCGTCGCGTCGACCGCGGGCTTCGCGCTGACGAGCGACGCTTGGATGTGGACGGTGCTGCGGTTCGCGGCGGGGTTTGGCATTTCAGGCATGTTCGCGACCGTCGAGAGCTGGCTCAATCTC
>QKCS01000087.1 GCA_003246795.1 Alphaproteobacteria bacterium | reverse complement strand
GCAACGGTCGAAGAGATGGGCGCGCTTGCCGTGTTCCTGTCGAGCGACATGGCGGCTTCAATCACAGGAACAGCCCTTCCGGTCGACGGCGGCTGGACGGCGCACTGAGGGAGGCAGCGATGATGCGTTTTTTCAGGAACCTTGGCGGACGTCGGCAGGCGCCGGGGGACTTTTGGTTGGCAGGCCGGTTTGACGCGCGGCCGCATCCGGCGGACCGAGCGATGGCGGCTTGGAGCGAGATTCTGGGTCGCGAGGGCGCCGCGCTCTGGCTGGCGGCCAAACGCGAAGGGAGGCCCGTGTCGTGAGAATGAGATTTGCGCTTCCGGCGCGCGATGCGACCAACGTGTTACAATTCTTGAGAAGGAACGATCCCATGTCAGACAATCGCGTCAAGCTGATCGCCGTTTTCGTGCTGTCGGCGTATATCGCCTTCGTGTTCGTGCAATCGCTCTTCTACAAGTTCACGGGTTCGGAGGAGAGCATCTTCATCTTCTCCACCTTGCGCGATTGGTCGGGTATCGGGTTGTTCGAGCCGTTCGGGCGGTGGTTCATCGGCTCTGCGGAACTTGTCGCCTCGATCCTGTTGTTCGTGCCGCGCGCGCGTATCTTCGGCGCCGGTATCGCGTTCGTCATTATCTCCGGCGCGATCTTATTTCATTTGTTCACGCCGCTGGGCGTCGAGATCATGGACGACGGCGGCTTGCTGTTCGCGCTGGCCTGCGGCGTCTGGCTCTCGAGCGCGGCGATCCTCCTGGTTCACCGCGACGAGGTCTTCGCGCTCGTCGAATACGTGACCGGCGTCTCGCTCAAGCGGGCGATGTGACCGTCTCGGCGGGCTCTCGGGCCCGCCCCGGCCGCATTCCTTGTGCAAGATCAAGGACCGGCTGTTTGGTTCGCGGAATCCTGCTTTTTGAATGAGAAGGAGGATTTCCAATGCGCTGGCTCATGAGCATCGGCTTGACGGTTGCGCTTTGCGCGACGGCGGCAGCGGAGCAGCCAAAGAACGGCGGCGCGTGTTTGCGCTGGGTCGACGTCGACACGCTGACGCGCAGCGGTCCCGACACCGTGCTCGCCAGGTCGCGCAGAAAAGGCGACTTCGTGATCAAGTTCAAAGGGCGGTGTGGCTACCAACGCGATCCGGAAAACTATTTCATCGTACGCATGCAAAGCCGCTGGGAATGCGTCGATACCCTGGGTCTGCTCGAGCTCAACGAGGGTGGCTCCTGTTTCATCGAGAGCATTACGCCGGTGGCCAAGGACAAGCCGAACGGCGAATCCTGACGCCCACCCAAGGCTTGGCCAGGACCTCCAAAGCCGCCGTCAGCGGCTTTGGACAATTCCTTGTTTCTCTTGATAAAATTGCAGTTGCGGTGTCCGGGGAAACCACGGATAAGCGCGTGTCCGGGTTGCGCAGCCCGCCGATTCGGCTCATGCGTGCATCGATAACGGGGCAAGGATAGCCAAAGCGTGACGACCGAGCTGGCGCTGTTGTTTGCGCTTCTCTTCTGTGTCCTGGCGATGCTGTTGTGGGGCCGCTTTCGGCACGATGTCGTGGCGGCGTGCGGGCTTTTTGTCGGCGTCGTCATCGGCGTCATTCCCGAGCGCGACGCTTTCGCCGGCCTTTCCCATCCCGCCGTTCTGATCGTGGCTTTCGCGCTGGTGGCGTCGCGGGCGATCGAGAATTCCGGCGCGCTGACGTTGCTCGTGCGGCCGCTCTTGACCAGTCGGGCCACCGTCGCCTCGCACATCATCGCGACGGGCGGTTTCGGCGCCTTGATCTCCGCCTTCATCAACAACGTGGCGGCGCTCGCCATCCTGATGCCGATCGACATCGACGCGGCGAAGAAGGCGCAGCGCGCGCCGGGTCTCACGCTGATCCCGCTTTCGTTCGCGACGATTCTGGGCGGCATGGTGACCCTGATCGGCACGCCGCCGAACATCATCGCCTCGCAGTTCCGGGCTGAGCGGGTGGGCGCGCCTTACGAAATGTTCGACTTTACGCCGGTCGGCATCGTGATCGCGCTTGCGGGGCTTGCCTATGTCGCGTTCGCGGGCTGGCGGCTGGTTCCGCAAAGGCCGGGCGGCGTCAACCTGAAGCCGAGCGTCGAACAATACGCGGCGGAGTTGTTGGTCACTGCGGAGTCGAACGTCATCGGCAAGGTCTTGGCGCAGCTCGATTCCGAGGCCGAGGCCAGCGACGTCGTGACGTTGGGCGTCGTGCGCAACGGCGAGCAATTGCCGGGCAGCGCGCGGTTCGTGCCACTCGTTGCGGGCGACGTGCTGATCGTCGAGGGGGCGGCCGGCGGCCTCGCCGCGTTCATCAAGGAGTTGCGCCTCCAACCAGTCGACGACAGCCCGGGCGCCTCGACGGTCGTGCGCCGGGCGCAAGACATCTCGCTCGTTCAGGCCGTGGTGCGCGGCGAGTCGGTGATCGCAGGCCGGTCGGCGGCGTCCGTGCAGTTGCGGTCGCGGTTTCGCACGACCTTGCTCGGCGTTTCTCGCGGGACCGAGCTGATCCGCAAGGATCTGAAGTCGCGCCCGCTCGAACCCGGCGACATGCTGTTGCTCTGCGGACCGGCCTCCTCGCTCACGGCAGCCGTCGAGACGTTGCGCCTGATGCCGCTGTCGCAGGACGACGTATCGCCCGTGTCGCCGTCGAAAGTGGCGTGGGCGATCGTGCCGTTCGTGCTCGCGATCACGGCTGCGACCTGGGGCGTGCTGTCGTTCACGATCGGGCTTGCGGTGGCGGTCATCGTCTACGCGGCGATCGGTTTGATCCCCGCCCGCGATTTCTACAACCAGATCGAATGGCCGGCGGTCATCTTGCTGGCGTGCCTGCTGCCGCTCGGGATCGCGTTCGACAATGTCGGCGGCACGGCGGCGATCGCCGAAGTCGTGCTTTGGGTCACGCAAGGACAGTCACCGGTCGTCGCCCTGGTCGCGCTGATGGTGATCACGATGCTGCTCGCCGACGCCCTGACGGGCGTTGCTACGATCGTCATCGCCGCGCCGCTTGCGATCACGTTGGCGCTCAAGATCGGGGTCAATCCGGATACGTTCTTGATGGCGGCGACGGTCGCCTCGTCGTGCTGCTTCCTCACGCCGATCGGGCACAAGAACAACACGCTGATCCTAGGTCCCGGCGGCTACAGGTTCAGCGACTACTGGCGCGTCGGCTTGCCGCTTGAGATCATCGTGGTGACTGTCGGCGTGCCGGCGCTTCTGCTCGTTTGGCCTCTTGACGCACCATACTGACGTCTTGACGTTGGGCGCATGACGCTTCCTCAAATCGAACTTTTTGCGCTTCTGACGCTTGTCCTCGGCTTTCTGCTGTGGGGCCGGCTCCGGCACGACCTTGTTGCGGTGTGCGGACTGCTCATCGGCGTAGTGCTCGGCATCGTGCCCGAAGCGAAGGCCCTGTCCGGCTTTTCGCACTCGGCCGTGTTCATCGTCGCGCTTGTCCTCATCGCGTCGCGCGCGTTCGAGAACTCGGGCGCGCTGAATCTGGTGACGCAACGTTTCATCAAGCCCGACCGGCCGATCGGCATGCATATCGCGGTGACGGGGGGGATCGGCGCCGCGCTCTCGGCCGTGATCAACAACGTCGCGGCATTGGCCTTGTTGATGCCTGTGGATATCCAGGCGGCGCAAAAGGCCGGCCGGTCGCCGCACCTGACACTGATGCCGCTGGCCTTCGCGACGATCCTTGGCGGTCTCGTCACGCTGATCGGGACGCCGCCCAATATCATCGCCTCGAGCCTGCGGGCGCGCGAACTCGGGGCGCCGTATCAGATGTTCGACTTCGCGCCGGTCGGTCTTGCGGTCGCCGCTGCCGGCTTGATTTTCGTCGCTCTGTTCGGGTGGCGGTTGATCCCGAAAACGGGGCGCGGCGACGAGCGGCCGATCAGCGAAGAGGAGTTCACGGTTGAACTGGCGGTGCCGGAGGGCTCGCCCGCGATCGGAAAATATCTGCCGCAACTGGACAAGGACGCCGAGGGCGCGGACGTGGTTACGGTCGGCTTGGTGCGGAAGGGGCGGCGGTTGCCGTTCAACGGCCGGGTGTCGGTGATCGAACAAGGCGACGCGTTGGTGGTGGAAGGTCCGACCGACGGGATCGCGGAGTTCATCAAGCGTCTCAGGCTTCAACCGCACAAGGTCGACGACGGCAACGCGACCGCCGAAACCGTGGAGGATGAGAGCGCGGCGAAGGAGAAAGAGGCCGAGCAGGCGATGGTGACCAAGGCCGTCGTCCGCGCCGAGTCGTCGATCGCGGGGCAGTCGGCGCGCAGTTTCAATCTGCGTTCGCGGTTCGACGTGACGCTGCTCGGAATTGCGCACCGCGGCCGGACCTATCGCGACAACGTGCTGACGCGGCGGATCGAGGCGGGCGATGTCCTGTTGATCGCCGGCACACATGGCGCGCTGTCGCGGGCCCTGAACTGGCTCAGCGTCATACCGATCGGCGAAGTGAGCATTGCGCGGCCGCGGCTCTGGCGGATCGCCGTCGCGGTCGGGTTGTTCGCCGGCGCCGTCATTGCGGCGTCGTCGGGCTGGCTGTCGTTTACAGTCGCCATCATGATCGCCGTCGCGGGATACGCGGCGACCGGCCTTGTCCCTGCGCGCGAGTTCTATGACCAGATCGATTGGCCGGTGATCGTGATGCTCGCCTGCCTCTTGCCGCTGGGCGAGGCGTTTCACGACGTTGGCGGCACGGCGTTGGTGGCCGACTTGCTTCTGACCCTCACGCAAGGACGGTCGCCGGTCGTGGCGCTCGTGTTGCTGATGGTCGTTACGATGACCTTGTCGGACGTGCTCAACAACGTGGCGACGATGGTGATAGCGGGGCCTCTTGCCATCGCGATGGCGGCGAAGCTCGGCGTCAATCCCGATACGTTTTTGATGGGAACGGCGATTTCCACATCGTGCGCGTTTCTGACGCCGATCGGACACAAGAACAACACGCTGATCATGGGGCCGGGCGGCTATGCGTTCGCCGACTACTGGCGAATGGGTTTGCCGCTTGAGGCAATCGTCTTGGCGGTGGGTGTTCCGGTCCTTCTGCTGGTGTGGCCACTCGGCGCCGTGTAATTCAAAGACATGACGAGCGAAGCGGCAAAGGTCGAGAAGCCGAGGCTGGGCACGTTCTCGGGCGTGTTCACGCCGAGTATTTTGACCATTCTCGGCATCATCCTCTTTCTGCGCTTGGGATACGTGATCGGCGGCGCGGGTCTCGGCCAGGCGCTCGTGATCATCGCCATCGCCAACCTGATCTCGTTCCTCACGTCGCTGTCGGTGGCGGCGATCTCGACGAACTACGCGGTGAAAGGCGGCGGCGACTACTACCTGATCTCTCGTACGCTCGGAATCGGGTTCGGCGGCGCGATCGGGCTCGTTCTGTTTCTCGCCCAGTCGATTTCCGTCGGGTTCTATTGCATCGGCTTTGCCGAGGCAGGGGCCGCGATCGTCGGGCGCGACGACGGGCTGACCGTGCGCCTCTTTGGCGCGGGCGCCGTTCTGGCGCTGGCCGTTCTGGCGTGGCTCGGCGCCGATTGGGCGACGCGGTTCCAGTTCGTCGTGATGGCGGCGCTGGCGGCGGCGCTCGTGTCGTTCGGCGTCGGCGCGGCCGGGATTTGGTCGGGCCATCAGTTCGCTGCGAATTGGGCGGGGCCCGCCGACGCAATCCCGCTGTGGGTGGCGTTTGCGATCTTCTTTCCGGCCGTCACCGGGTTCACGCAGGGCGTCAGCATGTCGGGCGACTTGGCCAAGCCCTCGCGAAGCATTCCCACCGGCGTGATCGCCGCGGTGCTGCTGTCGATCGTCGTTTATCTCGCGAGCGCGGTCGGATTCGCGGGCGCGCTGCCGGGCGAGGCCCTGAGAACGGACACGCTGGCGATGAAGCAAGTGTCGGTCATTCCGCCGCTGGTCGACGCCGGGCTGATTGCCGCCGCGCTGTCGTCGGCGCTGGCGTCGTTCCTAGGTGCGCCGCGCATTCTTCAGTCGTTGGCCAAGGACGAAGTCTTTCCCCGGCTCGAAGCCTTCGCAAGCGGCAGCGGGCCGGCGGACACTCCGCGACGCGCGGTCGTGCTGACGGGCGTGATCGCGCTCGCCGTGATCGCGCTCGGCGATCTCAATCTGAGCGCGTCCGTGGTCTCGATGTTCTTCCTCATCTCGTACGGCTT
>QKCS01000128.1 GCA_003246795.1 Alphaproteobacteria bacterium | reverse complement strand
TCGACGAAGCGACGAAGCGGAATATTCTCGAGCGCATGGCGTTGTTGCTGCCGGCGGACGGCTATCTTCTGCTCGGGGCGGCCGAGACGGTCGTCGGTCTGACGACGGCGTTCAGTCCGGTTGATAACGCGCGCGGCGTTTACATGAAGCCGGCGGCAAAAGCGGCGCCGAAAGCCAGCGTCGCCTAATTCATTCCGCCGCCCGCAGCATCGTGGCGGATCTGTGTCCCTGATCGTTGTGCTTGAAGATCACGACCGGCGGTTCGCCGGTCTTGCCGCCTTCAACCCTCGCTTCGACATGCCAGACTGCGCCGATCAGATCCGGCGTGAGAACGTCCGCGGGCGTTCCCGCCGCGGCAATGCTGCCCTTGTCGACGACGACGATCGTATCGGCGAAGGCCGCCGCTAGATTGAGATCGTGCAGGATGGCAAGAACCGCGCCGCCGTCGCGCGCGAACGCGGCGGCGCGGGAGAGCACCGTTTCCGGCCACGTGCTTCTTCCCGCCATACGCGCCTTGCAACGCCGGCACGGCGACGGCGAACAACGTCGACGCGCAGCTCGAGGGCAGCGAGATCGAGGCGCGATACGATTCGAATCGCGTCCGTTTGCAGCTCGGCTACGGCACGGTCGAGGGGAGGGAACGCAAGGCGCCCTATGATCTGACCTCTCTGCCGCCGGACCGCTTCAACGCCGCGTTCACGCTGAAGCTCCCCGAGATCGACGGCCGCGTCGGCGTGCGCGCGGAGTTCGCGGACGATTTCTCGAAGTCGTACAATCCGGTGACCAACGATCCGTCGACGGAAGTTCGCGACGGCTACACGGTCGTCGACCTGTTCGCGACGTGGGAGCCGGAAGACAACGCGCTGAACGGCGCGCTCAACGGGCTGCGCATCGACGCCGGCGTCGACAACGTGACCGACGAGGACTACGAGCGCACGTTCGAAGGGGTGAGCGAGCCGGGCCGGAACGTCAAGTTCACGGTCTCGTACACCGTGCTCTTCGGCAATTGACGTTCATGTCGTTTCGAGATCGCGCTTCAGACGGGCGAGGAGTTCGACGGCTTCGCTTGCATATGGCGAGATCCAGCGATCGTAGATGTCCTTGAACGACGCCGCGTTCAGGCAATTCCATCTGACGCGACCTTCCCGCCGGGCGACGATCAGCCCGGCGCGTTCGAGCACGCCGATATGCTGCATCACCGTGCAGCGGTCGAGCGACTTTTCGAACCGCTCGCACAGGTCGCCCGTCGTGCGGGACGCCTTTTTCAACAGATCGAGAATCTGACGCCGGCGCGAATCCGCCAGCGCCTTGAAGATCAAGATGGAACCGAAATTCCAGGTGCAGCTTTCCGGAAACCCGTAGCGGAGGTGTTCGCTGCCGTCTTCCGGCCCGAGAAACTGGCCGGCTATTTCGTGCAGGAGGCCAGCGCGCCGCTGGTCGAAGGCAAGACGGTGAAGTGGAAGTTCGCCGAGGTCGACAAGGCGTTCGACGTCGTCGTGAAGCATGTGAACGAAAACGAACGCATCGTCTTCGAATGGCCGACGAACGAGGGCGGGTACGACACGCGGGTCGACATGGCCTTCAAGCCGCTCGAGGACGGGACGCTGGTACAGATCAGCGAGTCGGGGTGGCGACCGACGCCGGAGGGGCTGAAGTCGTCCTACGACAACGCAGGCGGCTGGACGCACATGATGTGCTGCCTGAAGGCCTATCTCGAATACGGAATCAATCTGAGGGCCGGCGGTACGTGACACGAATGCTGAGCGGCGCGGTCTGAAAACACAAAGGGCGCCACCGTTGCCGGCAGCGCCCTTCCAGACCCCCTCAGGTCCTAACTGATTAGGCCGCTTTCTCTTCCAGCGGATCGCGCAGAACGTAGCCGCGGCCCCACACCGTTTCGATGTAGTGCTGGCCGGCGGCCGCCTGCAGCTTCTTGCGCAGCTTGCAGATGAAGACGTCGATGATCTTGAGTTCGGGCTCGTCCATGCCGCCGTAGAGGTGGTTCAGGAACATTTCCTTCGTCAGCGTGGTGCCCTTGCGGAGCGAGAGGAGCTCCAGCATCTGGTATTCCTTGCCGGTCAGGTGAACGCGCTGGCCGTCGACTTCGACCGTCTTGGTGTCGAGGTTGACGGTGAGCTTGCCGGTCTGAATGACGGACTGGGAATGGCCCTTCGAACGGCGCACCACGGCGTGAACGCGGGCGATCAGCTCGTCCTTGTGGAAGGGCTTGGTCATGTAGTCGTCGGCGCCGACGCCGAGGCCTTTGACCTTGTTTTCGACCTGCGTGGAGCCCGAGAGAATCAGGATCGGCGTCGAAATCTTGTTGACGCGCAGCTGCTTCAGGACGTCGAAACCCGACATGTCGGGGAGCTGCAGGTCGAGGATGATGATGTCGTAGTCGTAAAGCTTACCGAGGTCGACGCCCTCTTCACCGAGGTCGGTGGTGTAGACGTTAAAACCTTCGGACTTGAGCATCAGTTCGATGCTCTGCGCCATCGCGCTGTCGTCCTCGATCAAGAGAACTCGCATGCTTCAATTCTCCCCTCGCGTCCGGGCTACAACCGGTGCCCTTGTTGGTTTGTTCACCAACGAATCTAAGTGGTAATGCTTAACAAACCTTAATCGCGCGAGCATCTTCGTAAACTGCGTTGGTAAAATTGTCCGCGCCCTGACGTTTTCCAGGCACACCCGCCAGTTTAGGGCAACCTTAAGCGCCGCGAAGCCATACTCGTCCGTGGTTTAGACGGACTTACTCATGCGCGCACTCATGTCGGCGGTCGCAGAGACACCCCGATTCCGGAGTTACGGCCGGGTCACAGGGGTGCAGGGACTGCTCGTAGAAGTGGCAGGCACGGCCGACGCGCTCGCGATCGGAACGCGCCTTGCCATCACGGGTCCGCGCGGCAGCGACATCGCGGCCGAGGTTGTGGGCTTTCGCGCCGGTCACGCACTCGTCATGCCGTACGGCGAACTCGAAGGCGTGCGCATGGGCTGCAAAGCCTATGTCGAGTCCGAAGCGGCCGAAGTTTATCCGTCGCAGCAGTGGCTCGGACGCGTGATCGACGCATTGGGCAGGCCGGTCGACGGCAAGGGCCCGCTTTCCCACGGCGCCAAGTCCTATCGCGTGCGGGGTGCGCCGCCGCCGGCGCATGCGCGCGCGCGGGTGGGCGAGAAGATCGATCTCGGCGTCCGTTCGCTCAACGCGTTCGCGACCGCTTGCCAAGGCCAGCGGCTCGGCATCTTCGCCGGCTCGGGCGTCGGCAAGTCGGTGCTGTTGTCGATGATCGCGCGCTACACGGCGACCGACGTGATCGTGATCGGCCTTGTAGGCGAGCGCGGTCGAGAAGTTCAAGAATTCTTGGAAGACGATCTCGGGCTCGACGGGCTTGCGCGCAGCGTCGTCGTTGTCGCCACCTCGGACGAAAGCGCGCTCATGCGCCGTCAAGCCGCGCACATGACGATGGCCACGGCGGAATATTTCCGCGACCAGGGGCTTCAAGTCTTGTGCCTCATGGATTCGGTGACACGGTTTGCGATGGCGCAGCGCGAAATCGGCCTCGCAAGCGGCGAGCCGCCGGCGACAAAGGGCTACACGCCGTCCGTGTTCGCGGAACTGCCGCGGCTCTTGGAACGGGCGGGGCCCGGCGTACAAGGTTCAGGCTCGATCACCGGTCTCTTCACCGTGCTCGTCGACGGCGACGACCACAACGAACCGGTCGCCGACGCCGTGCGCGGCATTCTGGACGGCCATGTCGTGCTCGATCGCAGGATCGCCGAGCGCGGACGGTATCCCGCGGTCGATGTGCTTCGTTCGTTGTCGCGCATGATGCCTCAGTGCAATGCGCCGGAAGAGCAGACGGTGATCGACGAGGCGCGGCGCGTTCTCGCGGCATACGACAATATGGCCGACATGATCCGGCTCGGCGCCTATCGCGCGGGCGCGGACGCGGAAGTCGACCGGGCAATCAAGCTGTTTCCGAAACTCGAAGCGTTCTTGCGCCAGGCGAAGGACGAATGTGGGGAACTTCAGACTGTGTACGAACAGCTCGCTGAGATTTTGAACAGCGAGGCATAACGGGGGACAACGGGTGACGTCATGAAATCACGTGAGGCATTGATCAGGCTCCATCGCTTTCGCGTGGACGAGATTCGCAAGCGGCTGAAGTCGCTCGACGACATGCGCGCGGATCTGGTGAAGAAGATGACCGATCTGGACACGATGGTGCAGGAAGAGCAGCGCCGGGCCGCGCATAGCGATCTGGGCCGTCTCGCCTATCCTTCGTTCGCCCGCTCGGTCATGGCGCGGAAGGAAAACATCCAGCGCACGGTGGACGAAGTCGAGCGTCAGGCGGCGACCGTCACCGACGAACTGCAGAACGCCTATCGCGAACTCAAGAAGCACGAGATCGCGGCGGACAACGAGCAGTCGCGCGACCGCGTGGAGTATGCGCGTCAGGTTCAGGCGGAACTCGACGACATCGCGCTCGGCCGTCATCTGCGCAAGGCTTGATCCTTGCCTGCGAATCGATCAGCGCGGCGCCGGCCGGTGGGCGCCGTTCGCTTTTGTGCGCGCGGTCTTCGTCCCGGTCCGCCGCGCCGAGCGGGGCAGATTGTCGATCAATGCGTCGACGAGTTCTTTCTGCCGCCGGGCCGAGATTTCGCCTCCCGTCAAAAGCACGCGCACACCGATTCCATCGATCAGCGAAACGACGCTCTGCGCCGCGCGGACCGGATCGACGTCCGACGCGATCTCGCCCTCGGCCTGCGCGTTCTTGACCAACGTCGCGATCCGGCCTTGCCATTCCTTGTAGCGCAGTTCGGTGATGGTGCGGACGTCCTTGTTGTGCGTTGCGCGATCCCAGAATCCTAGCCAGACATTCCAGGTGCCGCGCATTTCCGGCGTCATCGGCAGCGCCTGGTGGACGACATGCTTCAACGCGTCGATGCCGGTGCGCGTCGTCTCGTGGTGCTCCATTCGCGCCCGCACCACGTGGCCGCTGTACTCCGACGCCTGGATCAGGACCTGATCCTTGGACTTGAAATAGTAAACGAGCGCCCCCGTCGTGAACCCGGCTTCGCGTGCGATCTCACGCACTGTGACACGCGCCAGCCCGCGCTTCGCGATGACACTAAAGGCCGCTTTGGCGAAAGCGCGCCTGCGTTCTTCGTGGTCGACGATTCGCGGCATAGTTCGAAGCGTTTAGCGCAGGCTCGCGTCTGAGACTAGCCGGTTCGTCAGCTGGTTGTATTTTGGCGTCGTTTGCCGAGGCGTACCGTCGTTTGGTGCACTGCACCCGATCGGGATTCCGCGCTGCAAAGCGACGATTGCGCAGACGATTGAGCGATAACAGAACAAGTGTTATTAATTAAATCCTAAACAGAACAGCCGCCGCGTCGGAGTTGGGGCCCCGGCGCATCATTGGCGGAACGGTGGGGGGAAGATATGTCCGCGAAACTTCGCATTGTGCTGACGGCCAGCTCGGCGCTGGTCGGCGTATTCGGTCCGACGGCGGCGGCGCTTGCGGACGAACAGATCGAACGGGTGACGGTGACGGCGCAGAAACGTCTCGAGGACGTTCAGAAAGTGCCGATCTCGATGAAAGCGCTGACGGGCAATCAACTCGACGAGCGCGGCGTCGACGGCTTTCAATCGTTGCAGACTCAAGTGCCATCGCTGACATTCGGCGGACAGGTCACGGGCGGCGAGAACGCGATCACGTTGCGCGGCGTGGGCAGCGAGAACGTCACCGGAGGCGGCGACCCCGGGGTCGCGTATCACGCCGACGGCGTTTATCTCGGGCGCACGGTCGGCATCGACGAAACGTTCTTCGACGTAGAGCGAATCGAGGTGCTGCGCGGGCCGCAGGGTACGCTCTACGGGCGGAACTCGACGGGCGGTGCAATCAACGTGATCACGCGCAAGCCCGAACTCGGCCGCTTCAGCGCGGCCGCCAACGTGACGTTCGGCGATTACAGCCGGCTGACGACACGGGCGATGGTCAATCTGCCGCTCGGCGACAATGCGGCGCTTCGCGTCGCAGGGGTCGTCAATCAGCGTGAAGGGTATCAAGATATCCTGTCGCCGCCATCGCTATGCGGCGACTGCGAGGGCGATGCGGCCGACAACTTCAACGTTCGCGCGCACCTCTACTTCAAGCTGTCGGATTCGGCCGACCTCTTGTTCACGGGCGGGCACTACGAGAACAACGAGTCCGTGGGCGTGCGTCT
>QKCS01000109.1 GCA_003246795.1 Alphaproteobacteria bacterium | reverse complement strand
GCGATGGCCGGCGAAGCCGCCATGGCGCCGCCGCCCCCTCCACCTCCACCGGCACCTGCGATGGAGAAGAGCCGTATGGCACGGGGTATGGGCGGCCTCATGGCCCGCGACGAAGCGGCGGATGCGGTCGGCAAGCCGGTCGCCGCGGAGTCGAAGGAGGCGGCGACCCAGGTCACCTTCCACATGCCCTTCACGGTGACGGTGTTGAACGGCCAGTCGCTCGCCGTGCCCATCGTGGACAAGCAGGTCCCCGGCGAACTCGTCTCGCTCTATCAGCCCGAAACGCACGCCCGCCATCCGCTGGCGGCGCTGAAACTGACGAACGACACGGACAGCGGCCTGCCGCCCGGCGTGCTGACGCTCTACGAGCGGCTCGACAACGAGACCGACTATGTCGGCGACGCGCAACTCGCCACGCTGCCGGTCGGCGAAGCCCGCATGCTCGCCTTCGCGCTCGACCAGAAGGTCTTGATCGACCGCGAAGACAAAGCCGAAACGCGGATCTCGAAGGCGACGCTAGCCAACGGCATCTTCAAGGCCTCGATCGTCGACGAGCGCACGACGATCTACACGATCAAGGGCGCCACCAAGGAAGATCGCCGCGTCGTGATCGAACATCCGCGCAGCGCCGGCTGGGAACTCACGACGCCGGATTCCAAAGGCGTCGAAATGACTGACACCGCCTTCCGCATCCCCTTCGACGTGAAGGCGGGCGCGACGATCAAACAAACAGTGACGACGCAATGGCCGCGCGACGAGGAACTGCGGCTCGTCGATCTCGATCTCGACCTGATCCTGGCCTACGCCTCGAATGACGGCCTGACCCCGGCGCAACAGCGCGCCTTCGCCCGCATGGGTGAGATGAAGCGCGACACCGAGACGCTGGATCGCCAGATCCAAACCGAAAGCAACGCGCGCGACCGCGTGTTCGAAGAGCAGGAGCGCATCCGCGAAAACATCAAGGCCGTCCCCGACGGCAGCGACATTCAGCGCCGCTACCTGCGTTCGATGGACGAGCTGGAGAACCAGGCCGAGGCGCACAAACGCGCGATCGACCGCTTGGAACAGCAGCGCGTTAACGAACGCCAGCGCTTGGCCGATTACGTCGCAGGGCTCCAACTCTAAGCAAAAGCTTCACAAAACGGTACTATGACGGCGGTTCCGGCGAAGGAGACGACGATGGCTTTTCCGCGCGCCCGCGTATTCGGCGCATGTTTGATCGCAGGACTCGCGGCGACTGCCGCACGCGCCGACGGCCCGCTGGTTCAGGCGAACGACCCCTACTTCAAAAGCGCCGACGAACAGCTGCGCGCCGTGATGAACCGTCATGCCAACACCCGCCGCGCGAAGAACATCATCCTCTTCGTCGGCGACGGCATGGGCGTCACGACCATCACCGCCGGACGCATCTATGGAGGACAAAAGGCCGGCCAGGACGGCGTGTCGCACAAGCTGACGTTCGAGACCCTACCCTACGCCGCCCTTTCGCGCACTTACTCCCACGACTCCCAAGTCACGGACTCCGCGCCATCCGCCGCCGCGATGAACACCGGCGTGAAGTCGCGCAACGGCACGATCAACGTCGATTCCAACGTGCATGAAAACGACTGCGCCGCGAGCTTGGGCCGCCACGTCACGACGCTCGCCGAAATGGCCGAGATCGCGGGCATGTCGACGGGCGCGGTCACGACGACGCGCATCACCCACGCGACGCCCGCCGCCGTCTACGCCCACACCGCGGGCCGCGACTGGGAAAGCGACGCCGACATGAAGGCGGAGGACATGGCCAGGGGCTGCGTCGACATTGCGCGTCAGCTGGTCGAGATGCGTTACGGCGACGGCCTCGAAGTCGCGATGGGCGGCGGCCGCGAGCAGTTCTTGCCGGAAGGAACGCCCGATCCCGAATACCCGAAAAAGACGGGCGCGCGCAAAGACGGGCTGAACCTGATCGACGCATGGCAACGCCGGTACGGCGACCGGAGCGCGTTCATCTGGAACCAGCGCGAATTGCAATTGCTCAACACGGCGAGAGTTGATCACCTTCTCGCGCTGTTCGAGCCGAGCCACATGCAGTTCGAAGCCGACCGCGTGCGCGATCCCGCAGGCGAACCGTCGCTCGCCGAAATGACGTTCCGCGCGATTTCGATCCTCGAGCGGAACCCGAAAGGCTTCTTCTTGATGGTTGAGGGCGGCCGCATCGATCACGCCCATCACGGCGGCAACGCGATACGCGCGCTCGAAGACACCGTGGCGTTCGACGAGGCGGTGAAGGCGGCGCTCGCCGTCACCGATCCGCGCGACACGCTGATTGTCGTCACCGCCGACCACAGCCACACGCTCATGATGGCGGGCTATCCGTCACGTGATAACCTGATCCTGGGCCTCGCCGACCGCGAAGACGGCAGCCCGGCGCTCGCGAATGACGGCAAGCCCTACACAACCTTGTCCTATGCCAACGGCCCGGGCGCCGTCGAAGAAGGCCATCCTCGCGCCGACTTGAGCAACGTCGACACGACGGCCCTGAACTTCCGCCAGCAGGCGCTGGTCCCCACGCGCTCCGAAACCCACGGCGGCGAGGACGTCGCGATCTTCGCCTCGGGCCCATGGGCGCATTTGTTCCAAGGCGTCGTCGACGAGAACTATACGTTCCATGTCATGAACCACGCCGGCGCCATCGAGGAGCGCGCGAAGACGGCCATCCGCGCGGGCGGAATGCACCGCCGCTGAAACGCGCACGCCTGCCGTAACGGCAGCGCCCACCATCGGCGCACGCGTCGTGGACACGCCTCCACGCACGCGTTAGTGAGCCGCGCATGGAAGCCATTTTCAAACTCGCCGGCAGTAAAGCCGAAACACGCCATTGGGCCGGCGGCCCGTGGAATCCGCAGCAACAACACGGCGCCGCGCCGGCGTCGCTCGCCGCCTACGTGGCCGAGCAGGTCCCGACGGCGCAGCCGATGCGGGTCGCGCGCCTGGCGCTCGATCTTCTTCGGCCCGTGCCCATCGCGCCGCTCGAGATCACGACGGAGGTGGTGCGCGAAGGGCGCAAGATCCAGCTCGTCGCGATCCATCTCTCTGCCGGCGGTGTCGAAGTCGTGCGGGCGACCGCGCTCAAAGTGCGTGCCCTCGACATTGACCTTCCGGATGACGCCGCGATACCGCCGGTCACCATGCCGCCGCCGCCGACCGGCCGTTTCGACAACCCGCTCACCAATTCGTCGAGCCCCTTCGTCAGCGGCATTTCGATGGCCGAAGCCAAAGGCGCGTTCCGCACGCCCGGTCCCGCCGCCGTCTGGTGCCGCACCGAACGCCCGATCATCGAAGGTGCGGAGATGACGCCCTTGATGCGTGCCGCCGTCGCCGCCGATTTCTGCAACGGCGTCTCCTCCGTGCTCGACTTTACGAAGTGGACCTTCATCAACGGCGATTTGACGATCAGCCTCTCGCGCATGCCCGTCGGCGAATGGATTCTGCTCGACGCCGAATCCTGGATCGGCCCGGAAGGCGCCGGCATCGCCTTCGGCAAGCTCGCCGACACGAAGGGTTATTTCGGCCGCGCCATCCAAAGCCTTGTCATCGAGCCGCGCGAGGCGGCAAGCTGAGGCATTACACATCGAGGCCGGTATGACGACGCTCAAACTCTATCACTGCAAAGGCGCCCGCTCACTGCGCCCGCTTTGGATGCTCGAAGAACTCGGTCTGGACTACGAGCTGCACAACCTGCCCTTCCCGCCGCGCGCACTGCAGCGGGAGTACCTCGCGATCAACCCGCTGGGCACGGTGCCGTGCTTCTTCGACGGCGACCTGCGGATGACGGAGTCGCCCGCGATCTGCCACTACCTCGCGGAGAAATACGGCAAAGCCCAAGGCAAGCCCGATCTGCACGTCGCAAGCGACCACCCCGACTACGGCCGCTATCTGAATTGGCTCTATTTCAGCGACGCCACGTTGACGTTCCCGCAAACGATCGTACTGCGCTACACGCGCCTCGAACCCGAACAGCGCCGGTTGCCGCAAGCCGCCGCCGACTACCGCGCCTGGTTCTATGGTCGCCTGCGCATCGTCGACGCGACGGTGAAGGAGCAGGAGTATCTCGTCGCCGACCGCTTCACGGCGGCCGACATCGCCATCGGCTACGCGTTGTTCCTTGCCGGTCAAGTCGGCATCGACGCCGATTTCTCGGACCACCTGCGCGCCTATCTCGACCGGTTGACCTCGCGTGAGGCTTTCACCCGCGCGAACGCGAAGTAATTCAGCGGCGAAATATCCGCGAAAATACGGGCACGAGAAACGTCCCCAGGATCGTGATCGGAATGCACATCAGCGCGTCGCGCACGAAGATCGCCGTCATCACCTCTTCCGTCAGCGGCTCGTAGCCTCTGATCGCCAGGATCGTTGCAATGTTCGAGGCAAAGAAAAAGAAGACGCTGAACACATAGAGCAGCGCCGCGAATCCGATCCAACGTAGAGCTTTGTTCATCACATCAGCCTCGCGTCGGCGCGTCCGCGGGTCCCGCGCCGACGCAACTGGAGCGTTCTTACCCCAGAGCCTGCTTCAAGTCCGCAATCAAATCGTCCGCGTGCTCGACGCCGATAGAGATTCGGATCAACCCGTCGGGAATGCCGAGCCGCAGGCGGTCCTCAGGCGAAAAGCCGGAATGCATCGTCGTCGCCGGATGACAGGCGAGGCTCTCCGTGCCGCCCAAACTGACCGCGAGCTTCACGACCTGTAGACTGTCGAGCACACGAAACGCTTCCGCTTGCCCGCCCTTGACGACGAAGCTGAAAGTCGAGCCCGGTCCTGAGCACTGCTTGTCATAGATCACGCGCTGACGATCGCTCCGGGGCAGGAACGCCGGAAAATTCACCAGTTCGATCTTCGGATGCGATTGCAGGAACTCGGCGACCGCGCGCGCGTTGTCCGCGGCCTTATTCATGCGTAAGGAAACGGTTTCGAGCGAACGCGTCACCATCCAGCACGAATTCGGATCGAGGTGGCAACCGAACCAGCCGCGCAACGTCCTGAGCGGCGCGAGCGCCTTCTCGCTGCCCGTCACCGCCCCCGCGACGAGATCGCTATGCCCGCCGACGTACTTCGTCAGCGAATAGAGATTGATGTCTGCACCGTGCTTCAGCGGATTTTGGAACACAGGACCCATCAGTGTGTTGTCGACGGCGAGGATGGGCTTGTGCCCTGTCGACTTGCCGATCTCGTCGGCGACGGCCGCGAACGCCGCGATATCGCAAAGTTTGTTCGACGGATTGGCGGGCGTCTCGACCAGGATGATCTTCACCCGCTCGGTCTTGGCGAGCGAAGTGCGGATGGCGTCGGCCGAGGAGCCGTCCTCGATCGCCACCCATTTCACGCCGAAGTCGGCGAGGAACTTTTCGATCACCGACGCGGTGGCACCGTAAAGCGGCTTCGTGAACGCCACACAGTCGCCCGGCCGCACGAACGCCAGAAGCACGGTGGTGATCGCCGCCATGCCCGACGAGAACGCGAGCGAATCCTCCGCCTCGTCGATCATCGCGAGCCGGTCTTCCAAAACTTCGAGATTGGGATTGTTGTAGCGCGAATAGACGAGCCCGCCCGACTGGCCTTCCGGCGGCGGCCGGCGGTTGCCGATGACGTCGAACAGAATCTTCCCTTCCTCCGCGTTGCGGAACACGAAGGTCGAGGTCAGAAAGATCGGCGGCTTGATCGCGCCCTCCGACAGCATCGGATCGAAACCGTAGCTCAGCATCTGCGTTTCCGGATGCAGCGGCCGCCCGGCGATCGTCCGCTTGTGATAGCGAGTGGTTTTCATATGAGAGGAATCCTTGGGGTTTGGGCGCGCAGGCGGCGCGCCGCGTCTGGGCGCCAGTCTATCCTGCCCGCCAACCCAAGACTCGTCTTTCCCGTTTCAATTTCAGCGGTTTTTCCGCAATCTTCCGCCGTCAAAGCGCGAGACCCAACATGAAGGCCGCCCCCTACCCGACCGCACACGACTTCGCCCACGACCGGCGCTACGGCTTCGAGTTCGCGGGCCCGCGCGACCTGACGGAAACGCCCGCCGACCATGAAGCTCTGATGCGCGACGGCTATGTGACCATCGAACGCCTCTTGAGCGGGGACACCTGCAACGCCATCCGCGCTGAATGCCGCCCTCTGTTGGACGCCGCGGGACGCAACGCCTTCGAAGGCTTCAAGACGCAGCGCCTCTACAACGTGCTCGCCAAAACCCGCATCTTCGACG
>QKCS01000050.1 GCA_003246795.1 Alphaproteobacteria bacterium | reverse complement strand
AACGTCCGGATTGATCGCATGCGCCATGTCGGACGCGCTTTCGACCTTAGGCCGCCCGACGTCGCGCGTGCGATGCGCGATCTGCCGTTGAAGATTGGAGAGCGCCACCTCGTCGTCGTCGACGACGCCGATGGTACCGACGCCCGCCGCCGCCAGGTAAAGCAGCGCCGGGCTGCCCAAGCCGCCCGCGCCGATGATCAGAACGCGCGCTTCCGCCAGACGCGCCTGGCCCGCGCCGCCGACCTCGCGCAAAATGATGTGGCGGGCGTAGCGTTCCAACTGGTCGTCGCTCAGGGCCATGCCCGATCTTAGCGGGCGGGGCCCGCCCGCACTACTGCAGATCTTTGAGCAGTTCTTCGCGGGTCGCGGGCTGCACGATGGCGATATGGCCGTAGTTCGGGTGGGTGAATCCCAGCATGACGTTGGCCGCCGGATCGCGGAACTTCTCGATCTGCGGTTTGCTCAGACGAAAGCGCAGAAAGTGCACGGACGAAGTCTTGCCGTCCGGCGTCGTGCGATCCACGTCGTGTTCGAAGTCGGCCTTCACCCGGTCGCCGCCGATGTCGAGAAACGCCGTCTCTTCGATATTGCCGAGTTGATAGAGCACGCGCGAACGCTGCGCGGCGTCTTCGATCTCGAACATCAGCGTCGCGACGATTTCACCGTGCTGCGGCACGAGCGGATTGTAGGCGCGCAGCTCGTCTTCGATCTGCTCCTCGCCGCCCTTTTCGATGTAGAGCATTTCGTGAACCTGCAGCCACATCGTGTCGTAGTTCTCGAAATAGAACGTCGCGTGCGGTCCGACCTCGACGCGGCGGAGCTTCTTGACGGGGATCAGCGCCTTGCGCCGCTCGGCGCGCACTTTGCCGAACTCCGCCATCGGCATGATGTCGGCTCGCGTGATCTGCCTCTGCTCGGCTGGCATGATTGTCACTCCACAAGCCCGTAGGCTTTCGCCATCAACTCGATCGGATGCGCGACCGGCGAAGGCGTCACGCCCTCGTCGTCGTTCATGCCGCGCATGATCTGCTTCAAATGTTTCGCGGCGAGAGGGCAGTCTGAAACGACGTGGGCGTGTCCTTGGCCGTGCGCGGTCCGCGCCGCCGGACGGCCGACCTTCACCGCGAGATCGTGCGTCGGCTTCAGCACGCCGAACGTTCCCCCGTGGCCTGAGCATCGCTCGACGACGTCGACCTTCGTTTGGGGAACAAGTCTCAGCATCTCGGCCGCCTTCGGTCCCATGTTCTGCGCCCGCGCATGACACGCCAGATGCACGCTCACACCGCCTTCGATCGGTTTCAACCCGTCGGGCAAGCCGTGCTTCTTCGCGATCTCGACGACGTATTCGTCGATATCGTAGGTGGCGCCCGAGAGCTTCTTCACGGTTTCATTCTTCGGCGCGATCAACGGCCATTCGAACTTGAACATGAGGCCGCAACTCGCGGTCAGCGCCACGATGTCATAGCCCTGTTCGATGAACGGCAGAAGCACCGCTGATACCTTTTCCGCCTGGGCCGTGACACGCGCCAAATCCGCCTGTTCCAGGAACGGCATCCCGCAACAGCCGGGGTATTCGACGACCGTCTCGACACCCAGATGGTTCAACAGCTTCCGCGCCGCGACGCCGGTCGACGGCCTGTTGTAGTTGACGAAACACGTGGCGTAGAGCAGCGCCTTGCGTTTGCCGAAAGCCGGCGCCTTGTCGTTGGCGGCAAGCGGCTCCTGACGCGCGGACATGACGAACGTACGCGAGTGAAACCTCGGCAGATCGGCGCGGGCGTCGACCCCCGCGACGCTTTCGGCAAGCTTCCGCGTCAGCTTGTTCTTCGTGTCCGCGCCCCAATTCACGACCGGCGCCACGACGGTCGCGAGCGAGCCGTTGCGATCCATCTCGGCCAATTGGCGCGCCACGAAGTGCTTCTTGCCGGCCTTCGCCTCCGCCACCCGGTAGCGCAGCATCAGATGCGGGAAGTCGAGATTGAATTCGTGCGGCGGCACGTACGGGCACTTCGTCATGAAGCACATGTCGCAGAGCGTGCACGCTTCAATGACGGGCCCGAAGTCCTCCGACTTCACGCCGTCCAATTCCTCCGTCGGCGAATTATCGACGAGGTCGAAGAGCCGTGGAAACGAGTCGCACAGGTTGAAGCAACGCCGGCAGCCGTGACAGATGTCGAAAACCCGGCGCATCTCCTCGTCGAGCTTCGCCGGATCCGTGAAGTCCGGATCCTGCCAATTCAAGGGATGCCGGGTCGGTGCCTCAAGACTGCCTTCTCTCACGTCGCGCTTCCTGGAATGACACGAATTCTCTCACGCCGCCGCATCGCGCCGTAAGGCAGAGCAGATTCTGAAAAAGAGTGCGCCCCTGGCCGCGAAGTCCGTTGGCCAAGGGCGCTGGAGAGAACTAGCCGAGCGTGTCGAGCGCTTTTTGGAAGCGCCCCGCGTGGCTCTTTTCGGCTTTGGCGAGCGTTTCGAACCAGTCGGCGATCTCGTCGAAGCCTTCCTGGCGGGCGGTCTTCGCCATGCCGGGATACATGTCCGTGTACTCGTGCGTTTCGCCGGCGATCGCAGCCTTCAGATTGTCGCCGGTCGCGCCGATCTTCAGCCCGGTCGCCGGGTCACCGACGGTTTCCATGAACTCTAGGTGGCCGTGCGCGTGGCCGGTTTCGCCTTCGGCGGTGGACCGGAAAACCGCCGCAACGTCGTTGTAGCCCTCGACATCGGCCTTCTGCGCGAAGTAGAGGTAGCGGCGGTTCGCTTGGCTTTCGCCCGCGAACGCGGCCTTCAAATTCTCGAACGTCTTCGTCCCTGCAAGCTTTGCCATTGAGAGTCTCTCCTGCCGAATAACGGGAACGCATGCCATTAGGCCCGCTCCCGATCAACATAGCCGGGAGGGCGCATAAGTCAACATCTTAGAATTGTTCTAAAGTGCTGGTTTCAGCCGCGGGCTTTCAGCCGAACAACGACTTCGACGCGCTCGATCTCGGTGCCGGACGGCGGCCGCGGGAGACCGTCGATCGTGACATGGTCGCCAGGAATGTCGGCCAGGAGGCCTTCATCCTCGTAGTAGAAGTGATGATGGTCCCCGGTGTTCGTGTCGAAATAGGTCTTGTCGCCGTCCACGATCACCTGGCGCAGAAGCCCTGCGCCGGTGAACTGGTGAAGCGTGTTGTACACCGTCGCCAGGGACAAATGCGCCCCGACCTTGACGGCCTCTTGATGAAGGCTTTCGGCCGTCACATGCCGGTCGTGCGGGCCGAACAGCAGCTTGCCCAGCGCGATGCGCTGACGGGTGGGCCTGAGCCCGGCCGCGCGCAACCGCGCGGTGAGATCGACCTTGTTTGCGGAAGCCGTTCTTGAACCTGTGGAACGCATCGGACCCTTCAATCGCCTCGACTTGGAGAGGTTGAAACCCCCTCATGCACCGCATAGAGTTGGCAGGCTCATATTACACACCCACCCTTCCCAAGGCACTTTTGAATAACTCAAAACTGCATGTGAGGGAAATCGAACGGTTAACCATTGATGTCAAGTGCGTCGTCGGAGGCAGGATCGGGTCTGGCCGGGTCCCTCGTGCACCGTAGCTCCTTCGATTTCCAGGCCCTTCTCGAATGCGCGCACGGCCGCCTGTTCGGACCCGGGAACGCCCGGCTGCCGCTGCCCCCAATGCTGATGTTCGATCGCATCACCCACATCGCCGACAAGGGGGGCGCGAACGATAAGGGTCAGATCGTGGCTGAATTCGACATCAAGCCGGACCTTTGGTTCTTCAAGTGCCATTTCGAATCCGACCCGGTCATGCCGGGATGCCTGGGCCTCGACGCCATGTGGCAAATGGTCGGGTTCTTCTTGGGCTGGCTCGGCGGCAAGGGCCGCGGCCGTGCGGCGGGCGTGGGCGAAGTCAAATTTTCCGACATGGTTCGGCCGGATGCGCGCCTCGTGACCTACGTCATCGACTTGAAGCGCGTGATCACGCGCAAGTTGGTGCTGGGCATCGCGGACGGCATAATGAAGATTGACGGCCGGCCGGCCTACGAAGCAAAGGACTTACGGGTTCTCCTGGCACAGGACGCGCCAGCCGCAGCTTGAGCGGGGCCGGCACCAAGCACGCGCCCCACGAACTCTAGATGAAGGAACGCCGCATGAGACGCGTTGTCGTCACCGGCTTGGGCGTTGTCTGTTCGATCGGCAACAACGCGCAGGAAGTCGTGGCCTCGTTGCGCGAAGCGAAGTCCGGCATCACGCTCGCCGAAGACTACAAGCGCATGGGCTTCCGCAGCCAGGTGCACGGCAGCCTGAAGGTCGACCTCGACAGCATGGTCGACCGCCGCGCCCGTCGCTTCATGGGCGACGGCGCCGCCTACACCTGGATCGCGATGAACCAGGCGATCGCCGACGCCGGCCTCGAACCGAAGGATGTTTCGAACGAGCGCACCGGTCTGATCGTGGGCTCCGGCGGCCCGTCGACGAAAGCGATCGTCGCCGCCGCGGACACCGCGCGCACGGAACCCGTCAAAGGCCCGAAGAAAGTCGGGCCGTTCGCCGTGCCGAAGGCGATGTCGTCGACCTGTTCGGCGAACCTCTCGACCTGGTTCAAGACCAAGGGCGTGAACTACTCCATCTCCTCCGCCTGCTCGACGTCGGCGAACTGCATCGGCAACGCGTACGAGATGATCCAGTGGGGCAAGCAGGACATGATGTTCGCCGGCGGCGGCGAAGAGCTCGACTGGACGCTGTCCGTCCTCTTCGACGCCATGGGCGCCATGTCCTCGCGCTACAACGACACGCCCGAGAAGGCGAGCCGCGCCTACGACAAGAATCGCGACGGCTTCGTGATCTCCGGCGGGGGCGGCATCTTGATCCTCGAAGAGCTCGAACACGCCAAGGCCCGCGGCGCGAAGATCTATTGCGAGATCACGGGCTACGGCGCAACGGCCGATGGCGCCGACATGGTGGCCCCGTCGGGCGAAGGCGCCGTGCGCTGCATGCGACTGGCGATCGAGCAGGCGAAAGCCCCGATCGACTACATCAACCCGCACGCGACCTCGACGCCCGTAGGCGACATCCCCGAGATCAAGGCGATCGGCGAGGTCTTCGGCAAGAACATGCCGCCGATCAGTGCGACGAAATCGCTGACCGGCCACAGCCAAGGCGCGGCCGGCGTCCATGAATCGATCTACTCGATCCTGATGCTGCAGAACCGCTTCATCTGCGAAAGCGCGAACATCGAGGAGATCGATCCCGAAGTCGCCGACGCCAACATCGTGCGCAAGAGGATCGACAACGCGAAGATCGACACGGTGCTCTCGAACTCCTTCGGCTTTGGCGGCACCAACGCCTGCCTCGTCTTCCAGCGCTACAACTGATGACGACCGATCCTTCGAAACTGATGGCAGGCAAACGCGGCCTGATCATGGGCGTCGCCAACGACCATTCGATCGCCTGGGGCATCGCCAAGGCGCTGCACCGCCACGGCGCCGAAATGGCCTTCACGTATCAGGGCGACGCCCAGGCCAAGCGCCTTCGCCCGCTCGCCGCTTCCATCAATGCCTCGATCATGCTGCCGGCCGACGTCGAAAACGACGATCAGCTCGACCACGTCTTCGACACGCTCAAGTCCGAATGGGGCAGCCTCGATTTCCTCGTCCACGCCATCGCCTTTTCGGACAAGGACGAACTCAAAGGCCGCTATGTCGATACGAGCCGCGCGAACTTTCGCCGTTCGCTCGACATCTCCTGCTATTCCTTCACCGCGGTCGCCCAACGTGCCGCGCGGCTGATGTCGACCGACATGGGCCATCGCGGCGGTTCCATGGTGACGCTCAGCTATTTGGGCGCCAGCCGCGTGACGCCGAACTACAATGTGATGGGCGTGGCCAAGGCGGCCTTGGAAGCATCGGTGCGCTACCTCGCGGCCGACCTCGGTCATGACGGCATCCGTGTGAACGCGATCTCGGCCGGGCCCATGCGCACGTTGGCCGGTTCGGTGGTGGGCGACGCGCGCACCATGTTCAAATGGAACAAAGCGCAGGCCCCGCTCAGGATCAGCATCACGCTCGATCAGGTGGGGGGCGCGGCCGCCTATCTCTTGAGCGAACTAAGCGCCGGCGTGACCGGCGAAATCCATTTCGTCGACGCCGACTACAACATCGTCGGCGTTCCGCCGGCTGCGACGCTCAAAGGCTGGCAGGAGCCGGAAAACAACGGCGATCAGTAGCCTTGGTCCCTTTGTCTAGCGGCGCAGCGAACGCAGTGCGACC
>QKCS01000251.1 GCA_003246795.1 Alphaproteobacteria bacterium | reverse complement strand
GCTGCGACCGCAACGCTCGCCGCGTGCGAAGACGGCGCGTCAAGGCCTAGGACGCCCTCGGCCGACACCGCCATCCAAATCGCAACCGGGCAAACCTGGCTTTGCGGGCGGGAATACGTGAACCACGCTTGGGGCTATCAGCGCCGCGGCGCCGTGATCGATACGGTAGGCCGAATCTGGCGCTATGGCTTCAAGAGCGATCCCAAGTCCTTCGTGAACCCGTGGAGTCCGAAGGACATGCAAAACATGAGCGAAGACGAGCTGAAGCTTCGCTACAACGGCGCGACGGTGTCGGGCGCGAGGGTTCCGGTCGACGAAATCGAAAGTCATCTGCCTCTGATCGCCGAGGCGGCGAAGGCGGCGCCGACGCCGCGCCAGAACGTCGGCGCGGATATGGGCTCCAACACGCTCTACTGCCTCCTCTACAATCCGCAGAAGCGCGCCTACGCACAGGTGATGCTCGACCAGAAAGGCGATTGGGAGAGCACCAACCCGTCGCCGACGGCAAAGAAGTTGGCGGCGTGGGTCGACAGCCACCTCAGCGGCATCAACTAGGCGCGATGTCGCCCGCCGCATAGGTCCGCATCACGTCGGCCGCATGCGCCGTCAGTCCGCCGCCCGAAATCGCCTCGCGCAGGCCCGCCATCAGGTCTTGATAGTGCGTGAGGTTGTGCCAAGTGACGAGCATCGACGCCAAGATTTCGTCCGACTTCACCAGATGATGCAGATAGGCGCGTGAGTACTGCCGACACGCCGGGCACCGGCAACCCTCTTCCAGCGGCCGCGGATCGTCCGAGTGCCGCGCATTGCGCAGATTGACCGGCCCGCGCCGTGTGAACGCCTGACCGTTGCGGCCCGAACGCGTGGGAAGGACGCAATCGAACATGTCGACGCCGCGCGTCACGGCGCCGACCAAGTCGTCCGGCTTGCCCACGCCCATGAGATACCGCGGCCGGTCGTCCGGCAGATGCGGCACCGTCGCATCGAGCACGTCGAACATCCGCGCTTGCCCTTCGCCGACGGCAAGTCCGCCGACCGCGTAGCCGGGAAACCCGATCGCCTTCAGCCCCGCCGCCGACCGCTCGCGCAATCCAGGAAAGACGCTCCCTTGAACGATGCCGAAAAGCGCCCGCCCCGGCGCCTCGCGGAACGCCGCCTTCGACCGCTTCGCCCAACGCAGCGAGAGTTCCATCGATCGCGCCGCTTCGGCCTCGCCCGCCGGGAACGGCGTACACTCGTCGAGCACCATGTGAATGTCGGAGCCGAGCAGCGCCTGGATTTCCATGGACCGCTCCGGTGTCAATCGATGCATCGTCCCGTCGATATGCGATTGGAACGAGACGCCGTCGTCGTCCAAGCGGCGCAGTTGGGCCAACGACATCACCTGAAACCCGCCCGAGTCCGTCAGGATCGGCCGTGGCCAGTTCATCATCTTGTGCAAGCCGCCCAACCTGGCGACACGCTCCGCGCTCGGTCGCAACATCAGATGATACGTGTTGCCCAAAATGATGTCGGCACCCGTCTCACGCACGCTTTCGGGCAGCATCGCCTTCACCGTGCCGGCCGTGCCGATGGGCATGAAAGCGGGCGTGCGGATCTCGCCGCGCGCCGTCGAGATCAACCCTGTGCGGGCCGCACCGTCGCCAGCTTGAACCGTGAATGAGAACGCACTCATGCCGCTTTCCGCATCAGAAGGCACGCGTCGCCATAAGAATAGAACCGAAAACGCCGCGCGATGGCGTGAGCATAGGCCGCACGCATGGTCTCGATCCCGCAAAAGGCACTGACCAGCATGAACAGCGTCGACCGCGGCAAGTGGAAGTTCGTTAGCAGCACCTCCACGCTCTTGAACCGATAGCCCGGCGTGATGAACAACCGCGTGTCCCTGGCAAACGCCCGGACGCCCGTATCGCCGCTCGCGCTCTCCACGATCCGCAAACTCGTCGTCCCGACGCACGCGACATGTCGGCCGGCCGCATGCGCCGCATTGATCGCATCCGCCGTCGCGGGCGATACCGTGCCCCATTCGGCATGCATGACGTGATCGTGCGTATCGTCGCTCTTGACTGGTAAGAACGTGCCCGCCCCCACGTGCAACGTAACCATCGTCCGTTCTACGCCGCGATCGTCGAGAGATCGCATCAATTCCGGCGTGAAGTGGAGCCCAGCCGTCGGCGCCGCGACGGCGCCGTCGCATTCCGCGAAGATCGTCTGGTAGTCGATCTTGTCCTGCGCATCAGCCGCACGCCGTCCGGCGATATAGGGCGGCAGCGGCGTCACACCCGCGGCCGCGATTGCGGCATCCAGCGCGGCGCCGGCGCGGTCGAACCGCAGTCGGATCTCGCCCCCTTCACCCTTGGCCTCGACGAGCGCGGTCAAGCCTTCGCCGAAGCGGACGGTGTCGCCCGGCGCAAGCTTGCGTCCGGGCTTTGCGAAGGCAGCCCACAGAGCCGCGCCTTCGCGCTTGTGCAGCGTCATCTCGATGCGAGCATCGGCGCTCGCGCCCCGCGCCGGGCGAACGCCACTGAGCTGCGCCGGAATCACGCGCGTGTCGTTGAAGACGCAAACGTCGCCCGCGCGCAGGAATTGCGGGAGATCGCGAACGGCAGCTTCCTCGAAGGTCGAAGCGCCTTCGTGCACGATTAGCATCCGCGCCGCGTCGCGTGGACGAACGGGCCTGAGCGCGATCAGCTCTTCGGGAAGCGAGAAATCGAAATCCGCAACCCGCAACTACTTCGCCTTGGCCTTCTGGCCGTTGCGCTTCGCGTCGATCACGCGGCCCGACCGCGTCACGAACTTCACGCCCCGCGCCGTGAACTTCTCACGCACGTGCTTGGCGACGTACGGCGAGACGAACTGCGTGATGTCGCCGCCCAGCGATGCGATCTCCTTCACGAGCCGCGAGGCGATCGCCTGGTGCTCCGCGCCCGCCATCAGGAACACCGTTTCGATGTTGCGATTGAGCTGCATGTTCATGCCGACCATCTGGAATTCGTACTCGAAGTCCGACACCGCGCGCAGGCCGCGGATGATGATCTGCGCCCCCACATGCTCAGCGAAATGCATGAGCAGCACGTCGAACGGTTCGACCGAGATGGTCACGCCCTCGGCCTTGGCGACCGGCTCCACCTCGTGGCGCACCATCTCCACGCGCTCGTCGAGCGAAAAGAGCGGCCCCTTGCCCTCGTTGATCGCCACGCCGATGACGAGATGATCGACCAGCTTCGCCGCCCGCGAAATGATGTCGAGGTGCCCGTTCGTGATCGGATCGAAGGTCCCGGGATAGAGTCCGGTGCGTTTGCCCATAATCGGTATCAGCCCTGGATGCGCGTCGCGACGATGTCACGCCCATCTTTAGCGTAGCGTGAGTCGCATGCAACGCGCCCCCTGGGTTAATTCGGGCTAAACCTTGGGTCCTTCCGTCGCGTCCTCGTCGATTTCCTGGCCTTCGCCGATCCGCTCGACCGAAACGACCCGCTCGCCTTCCGACAGCCGGAACAGGATGACGCCCTGCGTCGCGCGGCCGGCGACCCGAATTTGCCCGACCGGCACGCGGATCGTCTGCCCGCCGTCGGTGATGAGCATCAACTGGTCCGTGTCTTCGACAGGGAACGACGCGGAGATCCGAGCGTTCTTCCGGGTCATCGCCATCGCGACGATGCCCGAGCCGCCGCGCCCGGTGACCCGGTACTCGTAAGCGCTGGACCGCTTGCCGAATCCGTTTTCCGAAACCGTCAAAACGAACTGCTCCTGCGCGCCAAGTTCCGCGTAGCGCTCTGGCGTGAGCGCGATCTCCGCCGCCCCGGCTTCTTCGCCCTCGTCCGCCGGCACGTCGGGCACGTCGGCCTCTTCGCCCGCGGCCCGCCGCATCGTGGCCGCCTGCCGCAGGTACGCCCGCGCCTCTTCGACCGAAACCTCGACATGCCGCAGGATCGCCATCGAAACGACGTCGTCCTCGGCGGCGAGCTTGATGCCGCGCACGCCCGTCGACTCGCGCCCTTTGAACACACGCACGTCTTCGGTCGAAAAGCGAATGCACTTGCCGCGACGCGTCGTCAAAAGAACGTCGTCGTTCTTCGTGGCGATCGACACGCCGATGATCGCGTCGCCCGAAACGATTTTCATCGCGATCTTGCCGTTCGCCTTCACGCTGCGGAAATCGCTGAGCGCGTTGCGCCGGACGTCGCCCGACTTGGTGGCGAACACGACTTCGAACTTGTCCCATTCGAGCTCGGCCTCGGGCAGCGCCAAGACGCGCGTAATCCCCTCGCCCTCTTTCAGCGGCAGCAGATTGATCAGCGCCTTGCCCTTGCCCTGAGGCGTGGCCAAGGGCAACCGCCATGTCTTCAGCACGTACGCCATGCCGGTCGACGAGAAGAACAACAGCGGCTGATGCGTCGTGGCGACGAACAGGCTTGAGACCCAATCTTCTTCTTTCGTCGACATCGCCGCGCGCCCACGACCGCCGCGCCCCTGCACACGATAGGCGTTGAGCGGCACGCGCTTGATGTAGCCCTGGTGCGTGACGGTGACGACCATCTCTTCGCGCTGAATCAGGTCTTCGTCTTCGACTTCGATGTCGACGTCGATGATCTCGGTCTTCCGCGGCGTCGCAAAAGCGTCCTTCACCGCAACCAGCTCTTCGCGCACGACGGCCATCAGCCGCTCCCGCGAACGCAGGATGCTCAAATATTCCTCGATCGACTTGCCGAGCGCCTGAAGATCGTTGCCGATCTCGTCGCGTCCAAGCGCGGTCAAGCGCTGCAAACGCAATTCCAGGATCGCGCGCGCCTGCTCGTCCGACAGTCTCAGCGTGCCGTCCGCCTGCATCGCGTGGCGCGGATCATCGACCAGCGCGACAAGCGGGGCCACGTCGAGCGCCGGCCAGTTGCGCTCCGTCAACCGCGCGCGCGCCGTCGTGGCGTCGGGGCTCGAGCGGATGATCCGGATGAACTCGTCGATATTGGCGACGGCGATCGCGAGACCCACCAACACGTGAGCCTTGTCGCGCGCGTCGTTCAACAGGCGCTTCGTCCGCCGCGTCACGACCTCTTCGCGGAAGTTGACGAACGCCCGGATCATGTCCTTCAGGTTCATCAACTGCGGCCGCCCACGGTCGAGCGCCAGCATGTTGACGCCGAACGAAGACTGCAGCGCCGTGAAGCGGTAGAGCTGGTTCAATACGACGTCGGCCATCGCGTCGCGTTTGATCTCGATCACCATGCGCATGCCGTGACGATCGGACTCGTCGCGCACGCCCGAGATGCCCTCGACGCGCTTTTCCGTGACGAGTTCCGAGATCTTCTCGATCAGCATCGCCTTGTTCACTTGGAAGGGCAGCTCGGTGACGATGATCGCTTCGCGGTCCTTGCGAATCTCTTCGATGGTCGAGCGCGCGCGCACGACCACGCCGCCGCGCCCGCGCACGAGCGCAAGCCGCGAGGCGTTCCGCCCCATGATCTGGCCCGCGGTCGGAAAGTCGGGACCGGGCACGATGTCGATCAGTTGCTCGACGCCGATCTCAGGATCGGCGATGTAAGCCAAGCAACCCTCGATCACTTCGCCCAGATTGTGCGGCGGAATGTTCGTCGCCATGCCGACGGCGATGCCGGCCGACCCGTTGACGAGCAGATTCGGGAATCGCGCCGGCAGAACGATCGGCTCTTGGTCCTGCCCGTCGTAGTTCGCCTGGAAGTCCACGGTGTCGAGGTCGATGTCCTCGAGCAGCGCTTCCGCCGCGCGCGTCATGCGCACTTCGGTGTAGCGCATCGCCGCGGGGGGATCGCCATCGACCGAACCGAAATTGCCTTGCCCGTCTACGAGCGGCACGCGCATGGAAAATTCCTGCGCCATGCGCACCAGCGCGTCGTAGACCGATTGGTCGCCGTGCGGATGGTACTTACCGATCACGTCGCCGACGACGCGGGCCGACTTGCGATACGGTTTGTTGTGCGTGTAGCCCGCCTCGTGCATCGAATAGAGGATGCGCCGGTGCACGGGCTTCAAGCCGTCGCGCACGTCGGGAAGCGCGCGGCTCACGATCACGCTCATCGCGTAATCGAGATACGAACGCTTCATCTCCTCTTCGATGGAGATCGGATGAATCTCGCCGCCTGGCTGACCGGGCGAACCGGCCGCCGGCGCGTTATCTTTTGTGCCGGACAATGGGGTCTTTTTTCAAAGTTTGAAACGCGGCCGGACCATACCGATTTTGCCGATCCAAGCCTAGGATTTTTCAGCGAAATCAGGACTTTCCACAGCCAGGAAATCCGCCATTTCCGGCGTGGGGTTTC
>QKCS01000299.1 GCA_003246795.1 Alphaproteobacteria bacterium | reverse complement strand
GGGAATATTCACGACGCCGTTCCCACGCCCGACGTCATCAACCGAGCTTCGGCTCGAGCTTCTTGCAGGCGTCGATCAGGCCGCGGACGGCGTCGACCGATTTCGTGAACATCGCCTGCTCTTCGGGAAGAAGGCTCAACGAGATCACCTTCTCGACGCCGTCGGCGCCGATCACACAGGGGACGCCCACATAGAGGTCCTTCACGCCGAATTCGCCCTTCACGTAAGCGGCGCACGGCAGGATGCGCTTCTTGTCCTTCAGGTAGCTTTCGGCCATCGCGATCGCCGACGTCGCGGGCGCATAGAAGGCCGAGCCCGTCTTCAAGAGACCAACGATCTCCGCGCCGCCATCGCGCGTGCGCTGAACGATCTGGTCGAGACGCTCTTGCTTGATCCATCCCATCTTCACGAGTTCGGTGAGCGGAATGCCCGCAACCGTCGAGAAGCGCGTCAGCGGCACCATGGTGTCGCCGTGACCGCCGAGCACGAAGGCGGTGACGTCTTCGACCGAGACCTTGAACTCGTCGGCGAGGAAGTGACGGAAGCGCGCGCTGTCGAGGACTCCGGCCATGCCGACGACCTTGTTGTGCGGCAGGCCGGAGAATTCGCGCAGCGCCCACACCATCGCGTCGAGCGGGTTCGTGATGCACACCACGAACGCGTTCTTCGCATGCTGCTTGATGCCTTCGCCGACGGCGCGCATTACGCCGAGATTGATGTTCAGCAGATCGTCGCGGCTCATACCGGGCTTGCGCGGCACACCAGCCGTCACAATGACGACGTCCGCGCCCGCAATGTCGGCGTAGGATTGTGTCCCCTTTAAACTCGCGTCGAAGCCCTCGACGGGACCGGACTGCGCAAGGTCGAGCGACTTGCCTTGCGGCAACCCTTCGACGATATCGAACAACACGACGTCACCCAACTCTTTCAAGCCGACGAGATGCGCGAGCGTGCCGCCGATCTGGCCGCCGCCGATCAGAGCAATTTTCCTGCGAGCCATTTTTTGGTTCTTTCTTTCGTGAAGGTTGTACGACCGCGGCACACATCGTGCGCGAGCGTTAAAAGACCGTTTGCGATTAACCGTGGGACGCGTAGCGCAAGTGCCGACTCACTCGCAAGCGCACAAGCGATGCGTGTGCATGTAGTTTGCACACCACTGTCAACAGAAATGTTGATCGCAGTTATTTTTCGATGTACGGTGCGGCATCAAAGTTGCAGTTCGTTAACGGTCACTGTCGAGTCCGGTCCCCACGGTTCGGGGGAAGCGAGGCCCGGTTCGGCGTTGGGAGAGCGGAGTAGGTTATGCGTCCAGTAGCGCTTGCTGGAATCCTCGCCTCGACGACAATTTTGGGTGGATGCGCCGGAACGATCGCCGGGGTTTCGTTCAGCTCGATTTCTTCGTTTGCCGGTTTCGCGTCGACGATCTTTACGGGCGCAGACCTTGGCGAACATGCCGCTTCAATCGTCACGGGCAAAGACTGCCGCTTCTCGGAAGGGTTGCTGCGGGAAGACCGGGACGTCTGCGAAGAGCACGGGTCGCTCGCCACGCACGACGACTTCCACGGCATCTTCGTCGAACGGATCGACGAAGACGGCACCGTGATCTATGCCGCGCCGAAATACATGTCAGCGAGCGTGGGCGGGGGCGAGAACGAGAACGATCCGGATCAAATCTGGGCCGAGATCAAAAGGCAGAAAGCCAAGGAAGAGACCGAACGTCAGTTGGCGCGCGCCGACGCCGCGCAGACCATCGACGTCGCGGCGCTCGCCGCGGGCTCTCTGTCACCGCAATCGCTGACGCTGCTGCCCGGCGGCGTGAAGGTCGCGGAGAAATACGTCGACGGCGACACGGCGAGCCAGACGGCGAACCGCCCGCGCGGCGTCGTCAACGCCGCGGCGAAGAAAGAAGCCAAGGCGCCGGAGCCCGTCATTCAAACGCCGCTCGACATCGATCAGCCGGCGATCGAGGAAACGACCCTGACCGCCACACTCGAGGCCGCGAAGTCGAACGGCCAAGGCGGCCCGCTGATCACGACGACGGCGACGAGCGCGCCGGTCGCGTCGAAGCTCGTCAACGGCGAGCCGGTCGTCATCCTGGAACTCGGACCGATCTTCGGCGGCACGGCGAACGCGCAAGAAACGGCGAGCGCGCTGCCCAGCGATCCGGTCGAGGACGAAGCGCCCGCGAACACGCCGACGCTGGTCGCTCTGCCGTCGACCGGCAGAGAGGCCACGCCTTCACCGCAGGCCTTCCTGGAGAAGGCGCCGCGCGTGCCGACGCTGCCGCAGATGATGGATTCGCGGCCGGCGCCAAAGCCGACTCAGGCCGAGCTGGCGGCGCTCGCTGCCGAGCGCAAGCAAGCGGCGGAAGCCGAGCGGCAGAGGGTAGCGCGCGTGCGCAAGCGTCTCGAAGAACTGGCGAACGAGCCCGATGTCTACAAGCCGCCGGCACGTGAAACGGCGGAGGCCACCACGCCGACGCCGGTGTCGACGGCATCTCATATGTCGTCTCCCGCGCCGGAGCTGACCGCGCCCGTTCAAGTGCCCGGCGACGTTCCCGCAGAACACGCGGCGTTGCCGGAGGCCGCGCCTGCGCCCGTGGCGTCGTTCGGCGAGAGCGCGATGCCCGCGGCGACGACGGGACCGGCGCCGCTTTACCCGGTCACGCAGCCCTAGCGGCTCAAGCGACGACTTCTTTCTTCGGTTTGTGCAGACGCGCGAGATATTCGGGCGTCTGCATTTCTATGAGGCGCGAGGCCGCGCGCTCGAACTCGAAGGCGCCGTCGCCCTTGGTGTAGAGCTGGTCCGGCGCCGCCGCAGCCGAGCAGACAAGCTTCACATGACGCTCGTAGAGCGCATCGATCAGGGTGACGAAGCGCTTGGCTTCGTTGCGCTTGTCGGGCGTCAGGCGCGGCACGTCCTTCAGCACCAGCGCGTGAAACGCGTCGGCGAGAGCCAGATAGTCCTGCGGACCCAGCGCGGCGACGCAGAGCTGATCGAAGGTGAAGCGCGCGACGCCGCGCGCCTGTTCCGGCACGGCCACGGACCGGCCGAGAACCTCGACGGCGCCGGGCGCGCCATGCGTCGCGCCGGTCAGGTCGTGCCAGATGTGGGCAAGCGCAACGTCGGCCTCTTTCCCCGCCGGCGTGAAGTAGACGCGGCTGCGTTCGAGACGCGCCAGACGGTAGTCGATCGGACCGTCGAGCTCGAGCACGTCCATGTGTCTTTCGATCAGGTCGATCGCGGGCAGGAAGAGCTGGCGGTTGATGCCGTTCTCGTAGAGCTCACGCGGGTGGCGGTTCGACGTCGCGACGACAACAGTGCCCATCTCGAACAACGCGGCGAAGAGGCGCCCTAGGATCATCGCATCAGCGATGTCCTGCACCTGGAACTCGTCGAAGCACAGCAGCGCCGCCTGCGTGCGCACTTGGCCGGCCACGCGGGGAATGGGGTCGCCCTCGCTCTCGTCGCGCCAATGTTTCACGGCGGCATGGACCTCGGCCATGAAGTCGTGGAAGTGCACGCGGCGCTTCGGCTCGAAGGCGACGTTCTCGAAGAACATGTCCATGAGCATCGACTTGCCGCGCCCGACGGGGCCGTGGATGTAGAGACCGCGCGGCGGGGCTTGGCGTTTGCCCAGGCCGAAGAGGGACTTCTTGCCGGGCTCGTAACGGTCGAGCGCTTCGGCGATGTCTTCGAGCGCCGCGGCCACGCGCTCTTGCGCGGCGTCGCCCGTTAATTTCCCTTCGGCGACAAGCGCGCGGTAGCGTTCGGCGGGGTGCATTCCATCCTCAAGTGCGCGTGCGCCGCCGAACGGCGGTGTTCACGCGATATGCGCTTTCGCCGTCGGCGGTCAACTGCCGGCGGCTATTTTGCGCGCGAGTATTGACCGTCGAGGACGGCGCGCATGCCGCAATAGTCCTGGCAGCCGTGGGTTTCGACGCGCATCTCGTCGCCGTCGGGGATGATGTCGATACGGCAGGCGTCGCTCGCCGCGTCCTTCCAGCGGATGACGCCCTTGCCGCCGACCTGGGCGCTGTCGGTGTCGAAGGTGCAGGTGTGGCCGTTGTCGCCGATGGTGAGAAACTTGATCGCGGCGTCGAATCCGAAGCGCACGATCCAGAGCGAGCCGCCGAGGTCCTTCGGGCGGTACTCGGCGTAGGCTTCGTGCACGTTCACGCGCGGCGCCAGTTCGGCAAGGCGTGTTTCATAGGCGTTCAGAAGGCAGTCGTACTCGTCCCAGCAGGCGTCGCGCTTGTCGAGGAACGTGCGCTGTTCATTCAGGAGCGCTTCCTGTTCGTCGCCCGCCTGGTAACGCGCCAGGCGATAAAGCCGCGCGAGCTGACGGTCGAACCATTCGAGGTCGGGCGTCGCGCATACCTTCTTCTCGGCGGGGCTCTGCGCCTTCGCGCAGTCGAAACTGGGCGCAGCGCGGGCGTCGGACGCCAGCACAGCAAGCACGCCCAGCACGGCGAGGAGGAAACGCATCGGCGCTATTTCATCGTCGGGATGACGAAACTGGCGCCTTCGCGCACGCCGCCCTTCGGCCAACGCGCGGTCACGGTCTTGATCTTCGTGAAGAAGCGCACGCCCTCCGGGCCGTGCTGGTTCACGTCGCCGAAGGCCGATCGCTTCCAGCCGCCGAACGTGTGATAGGCGAGCGGCACAGGGATCGGCACGTTGATGCCAACCATGCCGACCTGCACCTTGCTTGCGAATTCGCGCGCGGCGTCGCCGTCGCGGGTGAAGATCGCCACACCGTTGCCGTAGGAATGCTTCGTCGGAAGCGCGGCCGCTTCGTCGAAATCCTTGGCGCGCACGACCTGAAGCACCGGGCCGAAGATTTCGTCCTGATAGGTCTTCATCGTCGGCTTCACGTGATCGAAGAGCGAACCGCCGAGGAAGAAGCCGTTTTCGTAGCCCTGCAGGCGGAAGTCGCGGCCGTCGACGACGAGCTCGGCGCCTTCCTTCACGCCCATGTCGATGTAGTTCTTCACCTTCTCGCGATGCTCGCGGGTGACGAGCGGGCCGTAGTTGGCGTCGGGATCGGTCGATGGCGCAACCTTCAGGGACTCGACGCGCGGCTTGAGGCGACGCACGAGTTCGTCGCCGAGCTTGTCGGTCACGGGCACGGCGACCGAAATCGCCATGCAGCGCTCGCCGGCCGAGCCGTAGCCCGCGCCGATGAGGTCGTCGACGACTTGGTCGAGGTCGGCGTCGGGCATGATGATCGCGTGGTTCTTCGCCCCGCCCATGGCCTGGACGCGTTTCCCGTTCGCGGTGCCGTTCTGATAGACGTATTCGGCGACGGCCGTGGAGCCGACGAAGCTGACCGCCTTGATGTCCGGGTCTTTCAGAATCGCGTCGACCGCTTCCTTGTCGCCGTTGACGACGTTCAGGACGCCCGCGGGCGCGCCGGCTTCCAAGAAGAGTTCGGCGAGGCGCAGGGGCACGCTCGGGTCTCGTTCGCTGGGCTTGCAGATGAACGTGTTGCCGGCGGCGACGGCGACGCCAAACATCCACATCGGGATCATGGCCGGGAAGTTGAACGGCGTGATGCCGGCGACGACGCCCAAGGGCTGGCGCATCGAATAGACGTCGATGCCGGTGCCGGCGTTTTCCGTGTACTCGCCCTTCAGCAGATGCGGGATGCCGCAGGCGAATTCGATCACTTCGAGGCCGCGCTGTACGTCGCCGCGGGAATCGGCCAGGACCTTGCCGTGCTCGGCGGAGAGCATCTTGGCGAGCTCGTCCATGTTCTTTTCGACGAGCGTCTTGAAGTTGAACATGACGCGCGCGCGCTTTTGCGGGTTCTGCGCGGCCCATTCCGGGAACACCTTCTGCGCGGCGACGACGGCGGCGCGGACCTCGGCCGCGCTCGCCAGCGGGGTCTTGGCCTGCACATCGCCGGTGGTCGGATTGTAGACGTCGTGGAAGCGGCCGGAAGCGCCCTTGACCGTGCGCCCGCCGATGAAATGCATGAGTTCCCGCGCCATCGCGTTCCTCTCCATGAAGTTTGGGGCCCGCTGGTCGGGGCCGTTTGGCGGGTTCTTTAGCACCCGGACGCGCCGGGCTCCACCACCCCAGGTTTCAGCCGAAGAGGGCCGCGACGCGCGGCGCAAAGACGATGACGCCGATGGCGCCCGATCCGATCGCGGTGATCAGAACGGCGGCAGCAGCCACGTCCTTCGCCTGTTTCACGAGCGGGTGGAATTCGGGCGAGGCGACGTCGCACAAGAGTTCGAAGGCGGTGTTCAACGCCTCGGCCGTCCACACGGCGACGACGGCCAGGATCAGCCACACCCATTCCTCGCGCGAAAGGGCGA
>QKCS01000302.1 GCA_003246795.1 Alphaproteobacteria bacterium | reverse complement strand
CACTGGCCGTTGACCGTGCGCACCCTTGTCGCGCTCGGCCGCTTGCCGCACGCGCACCGCTTCGTGCGCATCGCGACCGAAGACGAAGCGGCGGTCGAACACGCGATGAAAGCCTGCGACATCGCCCATCTCGCCGACCGTCCGATGACCGCGCTCTCGGGCGGCGAGCGTGCGCGGGCCTTGTTGGCGCGCGCTCTTGCCGGCGAAGCGAAGATCCTGCTGGCCGACGAGCCCTTCGCCCAGCTCGATCCGAGCCATCAGCTCCACGCGATGGAAGTTTTGCGCGCCGCTGCCGACGCGGGCGCGTTGATCGTCGTCGTGCTGCACGACCTGTCCGTCGCCGCCCGCCATTGCTCGCGCGTCATTCTGCTGACCGAAGGCCGCATCGCGGCGGACGGAACGCCCGCCGACGTGCTGTCCGGCGAAAATCTGCGCAGCACGTTCGGCATCGACGCCTTCGTCGGCGAACACGCCGGCGCCCCGGTTATTCTGCCGCTGAAGCGTCGCGCTTGAGCGCGCCCGCGGTGCGCGCCTTCGCCTCATCGAGGATGATGCCGATCAGATCCTCGTACTTGCGCCCCAGCATGCGCCACATGATCGGCAGATCCGACGTGTCGGGGTTGATCCCTGCCAGCGGATTGACTTCCAGGAAATAGACTTTGCCGTCGGCGCCGGCACGCAGATCGGCGCGCCCCGCGTCGCGACAGCCGAGCGCGACCCACGCGGCCAGCGCCACGCGTTCCGCCTCGCGCCCCATCGCGTCGTCCGCGATCGTGTAGGTGACGCGATCTTCGTAGTTCTCTTTGTTCGATAGCGAATAAAGGCCCGGCTCAGCCTTCTCACCCAGATGAATCTCCATCGCCGCCACCGCGCGTGCCGATGCGCCGGACCCAAGCAGGCCCACTGTGAACTCGCGTCCGGTCAAATAGGGTTCAACGAGAACCGGTTGCGCGAACCGCTGCAGCAACTCCAACACGGCGGGTTTGAACTCGGTAGGCGTTCGCACGATCGACTTTGGCGTGACGCCTTTGCCGGTTCCCTCGGCGACAGGTTTCACGAACAGCGGATAGGGCAGGGCGACAGCGTCGATGTCGCGCGCGCGTTCGATGACGGCAAACGGTGCAGTCGAAACGCCCGCCGCGTGCAACACCGACTTCGTGTAACCTTTGTGCAGACATAGCGTCAGAACTGCCGCGTCCGCAAAGGTGCAGGGAATCCCGTACGCTTCGAGCAAGGCCGGCACCTGCGCCTCGCGCGCAACGCCGCGCAGCCCTTCGGCGATGTTGAACACCAGGTCCCACCGCTCGCCCGCGGCGAGGCGCGCGACCAGCGCGCGCACGTGACCGATGCGTTCGACCGCGTGACCGTGGCTTGCGATCGCCGCCGCCAGCCCGTCGATCGTGTCTTCCTTGTCGAACTCGGCCGTCTCTTCGAGACTGTGGCCTTCTTTGAGATAGTCGGATCTGAGATCGTACGTGAGCCCGACGCGCATGAGGTCCCGTGAAGGTGGGGGAGGAGAGGGCTGGTGACCCCGAGACGATTCGAACGTCCGACCTACAGATTAGGAATCTGCCGCTCTATCCTGCTGAGCTACGGGGTCAACAATTGCATCATTCGCTCAATGCGCCTTTGCGATCAAGACCCGCGGCCATGATCGTGCGCGCTCTCATAGCTGCAACGCTCATCATTACACGATCGTTAGGCGTGGCGGCTGCGCCGCTCTGCGATGTCGCCATCGCGGAGGACGCGTTCGTGACGGCCGTCGGCGACGGCCGGTCGTTCGATTTGGAAGACGGGCGCCACGTTCGGTTGGCGGCGATTCGCGCGCCGGTTTTCGCACAAAACGGAGAGGGCAAGGACGAGCCGCTGGCGGAGGAAGCGCGCAGTCGCTTGTCGGCGTTGATCTTGGGTCGAAGCGTAGGCCTTGCCTATGCCGACCGCGTCGTCGACCGGCACGGCTTCATGATCGCGCACGTCTATCGCGATCCGCAAACCTGGTTGCAGCAGATGCTCGTTGCCGAAGGACTTGCGCGCGTCTAAGCCCGCGCCGACATGCGCCGCTGCGCGAAAGCGCTTCTCGCGGCGGAAGACCGCGCGCGAAGGGCGAAACGCGGTTTGTGGAACGATCCCCACTTCCGCGTTCGCCGCGCCGGCCGTCTTGCGAACGACATCGGGACGTTTCAGATCGTCGAGGGGAAAGTGCTCGACGTCGCCAAGGTCCGAAGGCGTGTCTATCTGAACTTCGGCCCGGATTACCGCACGGATTTCACTGTCACGATTTCGCCGGCCGACATGAGGCGCCTGACGAAGGACGGTATTGATCCCGTCGCGTGGAGCGGCAAAACGGTTCGGGTGCGCGGTTGGATCTCGCTCCTCAACGGACCCGAGATCGAACTCACGCACCCCGAACAGATCGAAGTTCTGGACTGACTTAGGCGGCGACCAATCCGGCTTCGACCGGATCGCCCACTTGCTCAAGCAGCGCGCGGCGAAGCTTGGTGAGCGCGTTCGCCTCGATCTGCCGCACGCGTTCCTTCGAAATGCCGAGCCGTTGGCCCAGCGTTTCGAGCGTGACGGCGTCTTCGTTCATCTGCCGCTCGCGGATGATCGTCTGCTCGCGCGGGCTCAGCTTGTCGAGCGCCTGTTTGATCCACGCCTTGCGGCGTGCGCCATCGTGCGTCTCCATGACGATCTCGTCCGGTCCGGCACTGTTGTCGGGCAGCAGATCTTGCCACTCGAACTCGCCGGGTTCGCCGGGCGACGCGTTGAGCGAGCGGTCGCCGGCGGTGAGCCGCGCGTCCATGTCCTCGACGTCCGAAACCGATACGCGCAGTGCGTCGGCGATTTTCTCCGCCGCCCGGCGCGACAGGTCTTTCGACGGATTGCCTTCGATCTTCGCCTTCAGCCGGCGCAGGTTGAAGAACAGCGACTTCTGCGACGCGGTTGAGGTCAAGCGAACGATCGACCAGTTGCGCAGGACGTAGTCCTGGATCGCCGCGCGGATCCACCACGACGCATAGGTCGCAAAGCGCACTTTGCGTTCGGGCTCGAAGCGCTGTGCCGCCTGCATCAGTCCGACGACGCCCTCTTGCATCAGGTCGCCCATCGGCAAGCCGTAATTCTTGAAGCGCGCGGCCAACGCCACGACCAGTCGGAAATAGGCCGTGGTCAGCTCGTGCAGCGCCTTGTGATCGCCGCGGTCGCGCCAAGCGTGCGCCAGCGCAAGCTCGTGCTCGGCTTCGAGCAAATCCGTCGCCATCGTCTTCTTGATGAACTGGCGGTTCGCCTTCACCGCATGTGTGGTGTCGAACATAGCCATGTCAGACTCCCAAAATCCTACCCACCTAGTTGGGTATTATTTGTACGGAGGTCAAGTCTCTTTGGACCAATTCTAAACAACGATTCCGTGATGCAAAATGCAAAACGGAAAAAGGCCCTGGCGGTTCCAGGGCCTCTCCCAAAATCCCTAAGCGGGAAGGGGCTTAGGCGGCCCGTTGGAGCGCCGTCTGAAGCCGCTTCACAGCGGCGTCCACGTCGATCCGCTCGACCGCCGCGACCTCGCGGGCCATCCGCCCGAGAGCAGCTTCGTAAAGCTGACGCTCGGAGTAGGACTGTTCCGGCTGACCGCTTGCCCGGTGGAGGTCGCGCACGACCTCGGCAATCGAGATCAGGTCGCCCGAGTTGATCTTCGCTTCGTATTCCTGGGCGCGGCGGCTCCACATCGTCCGCTTGATCCGGGCGCGCCCGCGCAACGTCTGCAGGGCCGTCGCCACGACGTCAGGCGACGACAGCCGGCGCATGCCGACCGACGACGCCTTCGCGACGGGCACGCGCAGGGTCATCTTGTCCTTGTCGAAGTTGATGACGAAAAGCTCGAGCTTGATTCCGGCCACTTCCTGCTCGACGACCGAGACGATCCGGCCCACGCCGTGCGCGGGATAAACGACCCAGTCATTCGTGCGGAATTCCGGCTTTTTCTTCTCGGGCTTCGCCACGGCCTTTACGGCCGCAACGGCCGCAGGCTTCACGTTCGTGCCGGCAACGACCTTCGGCTCCACCCGGGGCGCCTTCACGTCGGCCTTGTGCACGACCTTGATGTCAGTCTTGGAAACGGTCCGCAGCTCCGGCTTTTTGGAGGCCGTCTTGGCGTTAGCTTTGACGCCGCCCTTACCCTGGCCCTTCGAGGGCGCCTTCGCGGCCTTCGCAGGTGCAGCAGACTTTGCGGACTTCTTCGTGCTCATTCGCGCTCTATCTCTCTCATCAGCGAGGGCTCTCTTGCCACGCAGAACACCAGCACCGCGCAGCCGGGCTGGGCGATGCTGTCTCACCGACTCCGCACTTTTGGAAACGGTCCGTGGCGGAATTTTCTTACGGCGATCGCGGAGGCTAGTTTGCGTCCCCACGGGTTCCTTTGGCCTGAAGCTCTCTAGGTCGTCAGTTCCAAGTGTCGAAAATGTAACACAGAAAATGGGAAAAATAAAGGCGGACCATAGCGTTAACCAATATTTCGCGTTGGTCGCAGCGATCATGAAACAACGAAGAACCGCAGAAAACGGCGACTGCCCCTTCACGCGGTGATAGAGGTTAATGCCGTTCTCAACTGTGAAATGTGGAAAACTAGCTGCCCTGACCGGGCTTGGAGCTGAAGAACTTCTCGAACTTGTCCGGGACGGACTCGAATTCTTTGGCGTCCGCCGGCGGCTCGCCCTTAACCGTAATGTTCGGCCACTTGGCAGCGTACTCCCGGTTCACGCTCAGCCATTTCTCGATCCCGGGTTCGGTATCGGGCTTGATCGCGTCGACGGGGCACTCGGGCTCGCACACGCCACAATCGATGCACTCGTCGGGATGAATGACCAGCATGTTCTCCCCCTCGTAGAAGCAGTCGACGGGGCACACCTCGACGCAGTCCATGAACTTACATTTGATGCATTTTTCGTTGACGATGTACGTCATGGCGAAAGCCTGGCGCGCGCTCCAAAACGGGGGTGTCAGCAGACGGCACGGGTAGCATTTCGCACATGCCGCAACAACCCTTTCGTGCGTGCGAGATCAGTCGTCGCCCGACCTGCCGCGGGTGAACGTGTCGATCGCCCGCCGCTCGCGTTTCGTCGGTCGCCCGGCGCCCCGCTGCCGCTCGGCGGGGACCGCAGCGACAACGGGCTTTTCCTCTGCGGGCGGCGTCAGGTCTTCGTAGAGCAGGCGCGCCTCGGTCGCGGGGCCGCGCCGGGCGCCGCCGCTGACGACTTTGATCACCCGAACCCGCGCGCCCGCGGCGAACGTCAACACGTCGCCGGCTTTGACCGTGGCGCTCGGCTTTTCACAACGCGCGCCGTTGATCCGCACGCGTCCTTGCGTGACGACGGCCGCGGCCAGCGTGCGGCTTTTGAAGAAGCGCGTGAACCAAAGATATTTGTCGATGCGCTGCACGAAGGGCGCTACTTGCGGAACTTCAGCGCCGCAAGCGCCGCGAAGGGCGAGTCGGGATCGATCGGCTTCTCGCTCCGGCGCTGCGACTTCTTCTGATCGCGCTGCGGCTTGCGGTCTTTGCGCTTCTCGCCGCCGGTCGACTTGCGTTCCTCCTGCGCGGGCGTTGCCGCCGCGTCGGTGGCCGGCTGTCCGTAAGGCGCGCTCGCAAGCGCCGCGCTACGCTTCTGCGGCGGGCGGCGTGGCTTCTGGCGACGCTCCTCGCGCCTTTGGCGCGACTGCCACTCGACGGTTTCCTCGCCCGCTTCGTTGGTCACGCGCCTGTCGCGAAACCCGACCGCGCGCAGGATCTGCGCAAGGTCCTCGTCCCCGCAGCCCATCACCGACATCATGTCCGACGACGCCGCAAAGCTCTCCGGCATTTGTCCGTTCTGCCCTTTGCCGCGGATGATCTCGCCGAGCCGTTCCAGCATGTCGATCCGCACGGCGCGCGGGCCGCACAACCGAAAGCCGGCCGCCTCGTAGAAACCGGCCGACACGCCCGGGTCGGCGGGCAGCGACGTCAGGCCCGCCGGCGGCGGGGGCGGAATGTCTTGAAGGCCCTGATGCACCGCCCACAACAGCGCCTTCAACCGCGCCGCCGCGGGTTTGACCAACGCCGGCATGAAGATCGAGAAGGCGCCGAACCGGATTCCAAGTCGACGCAGCGGCGCGCGATCCGCCTGCGCGACCGCGCGCAACTCGCGCATCACCGCCTGGCGCGAGACCGATCCCAGATTTTCGTAGAGCTGGAAGGCAAGCCCGCGCGCCACGCCTTGCAGCGGCGAGGCGTGAAGCGCTTCCTCCGCCGCCGGCGCGGCCGCGTCGCTGCCCTCGGGAGAGTCGGGCGCGTCCGGCGCCTCGGCCGTCTCT
>QKCS01000369.1 GCA_003246795.1 Alphaproteobacteria bacterium | reverse complement strand
GACGCGCTGGGAAGACATTCCTGAAAACTGGAAGTGTCCTGAGTGCGGCGCGGCCAAGAGCGACTTCGAATTGATCGAGATTTGAGCGTGTAACCGCTGTCCAACAACGCGGAGGCACACACCGGATCGTGATTATCGCCAGCTACATTTTGCTCGCTCTCGCGATCGCATGGGTCGTGGTGTATCAGCGCATCCCGCTTTGGTTTACGAGCCTCATTGTGGTTGCGGCGCTTGGTGCGCTCACCTATTCATCTTACCCCGCCGTTGGTTCCGGCTTAATCGTTCTTTGGGTGGTGTTCGCGGTCGTTGCGGCGCCGCTCAATTTCCCGCCGCTGCGGCGTGCGTTAATCACCAACACCGTCTTCAACGTATTTCGCAAACTGATGCCGCCGGTGTCCGATACCGAGCGCGAAGCGCTCGAAGCCGGAACCGTCTGGTGGGAAGCGGAATTCTTCACCGGCCAACCGCATTGGAAGCGATTGCTCGCGATGCCGGCGCCGTCGCTGTCCCCGGACGAGCGTGCGTTTCTCGACGGACCGGTCGAGGATTTGTGCCGGATGTTGGACGAATGGAATATCGTGCACGAGCGTGGTGACCTGCCGCCCGAAGTCTGGGCGTTCATCAAGTCGCACAAGTTCTTCGGCATGATTATTCCGAAGAAGTACGACGGGCTCGAATTCTCCGCGCAAGCGCACTCCGAAGTCGTCATGAAGCTTGCCTCGTGCAGTTCAACTGCGGCAGTCACGGTCATGGTGCCAAACTCGCTTGGTCCGGCGGAGCTCTTGATGCACTACGGCACCGACGAGCAAAAGAACTATTACCTCCCGCGACTCGCCCGCGGCGAGGAAATTCCCTGCTTTGCGCTTACCGGCCCGGAAGCCGGCAGCGACGCGAGTGCGATGCCCGACTACGGCGTCGTGTGCCGCGGTACGTTCGACGGCAAGGACGACGTGCTCGGGGTTCGGCTCACGTGGGAGAAACGCTACATCACGCTTGGACCGGTGGCGACGCTGCTCGGACTTGCGTTCAAGCTCTACGACCCCGACGGCCTTCTCGGCCCTCAAGTCGAACGCGGCATCACGCTTGCGCTGATTCCGACGGATACGCCGGGAGTGGAGATCGGCCGGCGACACAATCCCCTGAATGCGGCTTTCCAGAACGGCCCGAACAGCGGAAAGGACGTTTTCATTCCGATGGAATGGTTGATCGGGGGTCCGAAATACATCGGACAGGGCTGGCGAATGTTGGTCGAGCGCCTCGCGGTTGGGCGCGGCATTTCTCTACCTGCGCTGAGCGTCGCCTCGGGAAAGATGGCATGCCGCGGCACCGGTGCGTATGCGCGGGTTCGCAAACAGTTCAAAGTGCCGGTCGGGCGCTTCGAGGGTGTGGAAGAAGCGCTTGCGCGTATCGCCGGCGAGACCTATCTGATGGACGCAGCGCGGCAGTTCACACTGGTCGGACTCGATGCCGGCGAACAGCCGGCCGTGGTATCGGCGATCGTCAAGTATCAGCTGACCGAACGTATGCGTCGGGTAGTGAACGACGCGATGGATGTGCACGGCGGTTCCGGCATCTGCCTCGGTCCGCGCAATCTCATCGGGTTCGGCTATCAATCCTTGCCGATCAGTATCACCGTGGAGGGCGCGAACATTCTCACGCGTTCGTTGATCATCTACGGGCAGGGCGCGGTGCGCTGCCATCCGTACTTGTGGCAGGAAATGCAGGCGGTTGCCGACGCCGATACCGCGCGTGGGCGCCGGCAGTTCGATAGGGCGCTGTTCGGGCACGTCGGCTTGTTCCTGAGCAACATGGCGCGCGGTTTGTGGCTCGGGCTCACTTCGGCGCGCTTCGCTTTTCTGCCGGTTGGCGGGCGCGCACGGCGCTATGCGCAGCGGCTGACGCGCTATAGCGCCTCATTCGCGCTGATTTCCGACGTGGCGCTGCTGACGCTCGGTGGCGCGGTTAAGCGCATGGAAAAAATTTCCGGCCGATTTGCGGATGCGCTGAGCCTTTTCTATCTCGCGTCGGCGACGATTAAGCGCTTCGAGGATCAAGGCCGCCCGGCCGAGGACGAACCGCTGCTCGCGTGGGCGTGCGAAGACATGCTATATCGTCTCGAGCAGGCGCTCGTCGGGGTTCTGCGCAATTTCCCCAATCGCGCCGCCGCCTTCTTCGCCTGTGCTTTCACGTTCCCGCTCGGCACCCGTGCACGACCGCCGAGCGATCGCCTTGGACATGATGTGACGCGCTTGCTGCTCGAACCGTCGGCAGCACGGGATCGTTTGACCGCAGGCATATTCTTTTCGTCCGATACAAGCTCCGCGCTCGGGCGCATTGAGGACGCGCTGCCGAAAGTGATTGCCGCCGAAGCGGTCGAACGTAAGTTGGACCATCTGGCGGAGAGCCAGGTCGCCATGGCCCGCGACGGTCTGATCGAATCGACGTTGGCTCAAGGTTTATTGACAGCCGCGGAAGCCGATCTTGCACGCACGGCGCACGCCGCGCGTCGGGCGGTTATCGCCGTGGATGACTTTGCGCCCCAGCACTTTGGAGCGGCGCGGTTAAAGTAGCGACGCTTCGAACAGAACAATCATGTCGCAAAATCGTGTCTTCATCATCGACGGAACGCGTACCCCGTTCCTGAAAGCGCGCGTCGAACAGGGGCCGTTTTCCGCGGCGGATTTGGCCGTCGCCGCCGGCCGTCCGCTGCTGGCGCGCATGCCGTTCGAACCGGGCGCGTTCGATGAAGTGATTCTCGGCTGCGTTATACCCGGTCCGGAAGAAGCGAATATCGCGCGCGTCGTTGCTCTACGTCTCGGATGTGATCAGCAAGTGCCGGCCTTTACCGTTCAGCGCAATTGCGCTTCCGGCTTGCAGGCGGTTGCTTCGGCGGTGGAGCGTGTACAACTGGGCGAAGCCGATCTCGTGCTTGCCGGCGGCACCGAAGCGATGAGCCGTGCGCCGATATTGTGGAATACAAAAATGGTCGCTTGGCTCGGCGGGATGTTCCGTGCCCGCGGCATGCTGCAGCGTGTGCGCGCGGCGGCGCGCTTTCGCCCGGCTCAGCTGCAGCCGGTTTACTCGCTCTTGCTCGGGCTCACCGATCCGTTGGTGAATCTTTCCATGGGCCAGACGGCGGAAGTGCTGGCGCATCGGTTCGGAATTTCGCGCGAAGCGCAGGATGCTTACGCACTGCAAAGCCATCAGCGTTTGGCGCTCGCCTACGATGCCGGCCACATGGCCGACGAGGTCGAGGTGTTGTACCACGCGAGCGGCAGGTTCTACGCGGAAGATACGGGGTTGCGGCGCGACAGTGACACGGTACAGCTCGCGAAGCTTAAGCCCGTGTTTGATCCGAAGTACGGACAAGTAACTTCCGGCAACAGCTCGCAAGTGACCGACGGCGCCGCACTGGTCGTCGTGGCGAGCGAAAGCGCGGTACAGCGCCATCAACTGCCGGTGCTCGGTGAATGGCTGGGCCACGATTGGGCGGGTGTCGATCCGCGCCAGATGGGTCTGGGTCCGGTTCATGCCGTCGCGAAGTTGCTGACGCGAGTGCAGGTGAAGATGCAAGATCTCGCGCAGATGGAGTTGAATGAAGCCTTCGCCGCCCAGGTGCTTGCGTGTCAGGCGGCGTGGGACAGCGCTGACTACGCCCGTGCGGAACTGGGCCTCGACGCGCCGCTCGGCGCGATGTCCCCCGAGCGACTCAATCCGGAAGGCGGCGCAATCGCCTGCGGGCATCCGGTGGGCGCGTCGGGCGCGCGCCTGGTGTTGCATCTCCTGAAATCGCTCAAGCGCAAGGGCGGCGGGCTCGGCGTCGCGACGCTTTGCATCGGCGGCGGTCAAGGTGGTGCGGCACTGTTGCGCGTTGTCGACGGTGCAGCCGGATGAATGAAGTTTCCGAAACGGCAGTTGTTCGGCCGATCACACACGTGCCGTGCCGGCATTGGCATGTCGACTACGGAACGATCGACACCACGGGCCGCCTGAATGAAGCACTACCGAGCGAAGAAATCGCGGTGCTCACGATCGACGTCGCGGCGCAATCCACGAACGCGTTATCGCGCGAGGTAATGGAAGAATTCGACCGCGTGTTGAACGAGATCGTGAGCCGTGGTGTACAGGGGTTGATCATCCGTTCAGCCAAAGCGTCCGGCTTCATCGCCGGCGCCGATGTCCACGAATTCGAAAACGTTAACGATGCGAATCAAGCGGCACAGCTCGCGCGCCAAGGCCAGCTCGTGCTCGATCGCCTGCCGGCGTTTCCGTTTCCATCGGTGGCGCTGATCCGCGGTTTTTGTCTCGGCGGCGGGCTCGAAGTCGCACTTGCCTGCACGTATCGCGTAGCCGTTGAAGATTCCGCGACGCGCTTCGGGCTGCCCGAGGTGCGCCTCGGCATCCACCCGGGATTCGCCGGGACGATACGGCTGCCGCGCGTGATCGGTCATATCGCCGCGCTCGATCTCATGATGACCGGCCGCAGCGTCGATGCACGAACCGCGCGCCGCTTGGGACTCGTCGACGATGTCGTGCCCGAACGCCATGCGCTTTTCGCGGCGCAGACGTTTATTCAGCGCCACCCTCCGTCACGACGTGCGCCTTGGAAGAAACGGCTGCCGGCCCTGGCGCCGCTGCGGCCGTTGGTCGCGCGCAGCCTCGAACGGCGCGCCCGCGCGCAGGCCGACCCGGACCACTACCCGGCGCCCTATCGCATCATTGATCTTTGGCGCCGCCGGGCTTCGGCCGAGGAGGAAGCCGCCTCGCTGGGCGAGCTACTGGTCGGCCGCACCAGCCGCAATCTGGTTCACGTATTTACGCTCGGTGAAGAACTTAAGCGCCGCGGACGCCAGCACGCACACAACATTCGATCGGTGCACGTGATCGGCGCCGGCACGATGGGTGCCGACATTGCGACCTGGGCCGCCGCTCAGGGTTTTCACGTCAGCCTGCAGGATCAGCAGCCGGAGATTCTGGCGCGCGCCGTCGCGCACGCCGCGAAGTTTTTCCAGCGTCGTTTCAAAGACGCGCGCCAGCTGCAAGCCGCGATGGATCGACTTACCCCCGATCTTACCGGCCACGGTCTACGGCGCGCCGATCTCGTGATCGAGGCGATCGTCGAGAAGCTGGACGCCAAGCGCGCGCTGTTTGCGCATATAGAGGAAGCCGCTAAACCCGAGGCCGTGCTTGCCACCAACACATCCAGCATTCCACTCGAAACCATCGCACAAAACTTGCGCGATCCGTCGCGGCTGCTCGGCCTGCATTTTTTTAACCCGGTGACGCGCATGCAACTGGTGGAGCTGGTGCGGGGCAAACAAACCGCGGAAGCTGCGTTGGATCGCGCTCGTGCGTGGACGGTCGCGATCGACCGGTTACCGCTCGACGTCGTGAGTAGTCCGGGCTTCCTGGTGAACCGCGTATTGACACCTTACCTGCTCGAAGCCGTGAGGCTGCTCGAGGAAGGTGTGCCCGCGAATTCGATCGACCAAGCCGCGGTTGATTTCGGCATGCCGGTGGGACCGATCGAGTTGGCCGATACCGTGGGCCTCGACATTTGTTTGTCCGTCGCAGAAACCCTGTCGGGTCCACTCGGCGTGCCGGTGCCGCAAGAATTGCGCGAACTCGTCGCGCAAGGACGGCTCGGCAAGAAAACGGGTCACGGGTTCTATCGTTACGACGCCAAAGGCCGCCCTCGCAGGTCCCGGCGCACGAGCGGCGGACGCCTGCCACGTCACATTCCAATTATGGAACGATTGGTGCTGCGGCTGTTGAACGAAGCCATGGTTTGTCTGCGCGAGCAGATCGTCGATGGACCGGACGCCGTCGATGCGGGCATGGTCTACGGGACCGGTTTTGCGCCTTACCTCGGTGGCCCGATGCGCTACGCCGAAAGCCTGGGTTCGACCGGCATCGGGCATAGTCTTTACCGCTTATCGCAGGAATACGGCGAGCGTTTTGCCCCCGATCCCGGCTGGTCCCAGCCGGAACTCCTGCTCCGTTCGGGGATCTCGTCGAACTAATTCGGTGCCCCCGCCTTTACGCGTGGGCTTTGCCTACCGTAAGGTACTTGCGCCTCATGACATAAGAACTCAGGTGACCCATGCAAATTACCGATAAATCCAATCTGTCGGACATCTTCGCCGAGCGTGTGCAGGAAACCCCGAACTCTCCCGCGTACCGGCAATTCGACGGCGCCAAATGGTTCACCATGACTTGGAGCGAGGTCGCATCCGAAGTCGCGCGCTGGCAGGCGGCGTTGAAGCGCGACGGAATGAAGCCGGGCGATCGCGTGTCGATGTGTTTGCACAATCGCATCGAATGGGTGTTGATCGATCAAGCGGCGATCGGGCTCGGGCTCGTTACCGTGCCGCTCTATTTCGACGACCGGCCGGACAACATGGCGTTTTGCTTGAACGACGCCGGTGTTCGGTTCTTGCTGCTCGAAGACGGCGCGCAGTGGA
>QKCS01000290.1 GCA_003246795.1 Alphaproteobacteria bacterium | reverse complement strand
CAGCGGCGCGTTTTGGTCGCTCGCGCCCGTTTATGCCCACGACCGCGGCCTTTCGGGCGGCGGCATCGCAATGTTCATGGCGGTCGTCATTCTCGGCGGCGCGATGGCGCAATGGCCGCTGGGCCGCCTATCGGACGTCGTCGACCGTCGCGTTGTCATCGGCTTCGCGGCCGCGGCCGCGGCGATTGCGGGCATCGTCCTCGCGATCAAGGCGCCGTTCGGCATCACGCGCGAATTATGGCTGTTGGGCGGCGGCATGCTCTACGGCGCGACCGCCTTCCCGATCGGCGCGCTCAACAACGCGCATCTGAACGATCAAGCCCGCCAGGAGGAGATGACGGAGTTCGCCTCAAGCAATCTCTTCGTCTACGGCACGGCCGCGGTGATCGGTCCGGCGATTGCGGCGGCGGTCATCGCCATCTGGGGCATCAGCGCGATCTTCGTCCTCACGGCGTCGATCCACACGTCCCTCGTCGCGTTCGTCATCTATCGCATCATGAGCCGCGCGCCGATCCCGGCCGACGAGCGCGCCGCATTCGAAGTTGAACCCGTGCAGCCGTCGCCGGCGCCGCTGGCGACCGATCCGACGGCCGCTCAGGCATAACGCTCAGTTCTTGCCGTCAGTCCGCGCGCGCTGAAACGAGGCGAACACGGACGCCGGGTCGTATTTCAGCTGCGACTCATCGGCCTCGGATTCCTGCTCGGGCTCGGCTTGTTCTTCCTTCACGACGTCGCTCGCGGGCTTCAGCGTCGCGCCTTTCGCTTCGGGCGGCGCGTTCTTGGCCTTGCGCGCTGCGGCCTTCTCGACGGCGAGGTCGAGTTCCAGCTGCGATGTCAGGCCCAGCGTGACGGGATCGACCGGCTTGATGTTGGCGATGTTCCAATGCGTGCGGTTGCGGATCGCCTGGATCGTCGCCTTCGTCGTCCCGACCAGTTTTCCGATCTCGGCGTCCGTCAACTCGGGATGATTGCGAACGAGCCACGCGATCGCATCCGGCCGGTCCTGGCGGCGCGACACTGGCGTATAGCGCGGACGTCCTTTCGCCTTCGCGGCCGGCAACTCCACGGCGGACTTCGTCATCACGAGCTTCTTGCGTTCGTCTTTCTCCGCCGCGGTGATTTCATCGCGCGTCAGCTGACCCATCATCACGGGATCCAAGGGCACGATCTTTTCGGGATGCATGTCGTCCGCCATCGCTTTGACTTCGAGCGTATGAAGTCCGCAAAAGTCCGCGATCTGATCGAACGTCAGCGTCGTATTGTTGATCAGCCACATGGCCGTCGCCTTGGGCATCAACGGCTTCGTCATGGTGCAAAACCTCCCTATTGGGCGCCGACGGGACGACCGCCAGGCCGGGAAAATCACCTCGAAATAAGGGGATGTTCGACGGTTTATATAGTCGGTCGAGACGGCCAAGGAAAGCGCGGATTCGCGCTTGCGCCTCACGGCGTTAACAGGATTTTCCCGATATGCGTGCTGCCCGCCATCCGCGCGTGCGCCTCCGCCGCTTTCGTCATGGAAAACGTGCTGTCGACGATCGGCTTCACGCGGCCTTGCTCGACGAGTGGCCAGACCTCGTTCAGCACCGAACGCCCGATCGCGGCTTTTTCTTCGTGGCTGCGCGGGCGTAGAGTCGAGCCCGTGATCGTCAGCCGCTTCAGCATGACGATGAGCATGTTCAGCGTCGCCTCCGCGCCTTGCTGGAACGCGATGTTGACGACGCGGCCTTCGGTCTTCAGCAAACTGATGTTGCGCGCGATGTAGCTGCCGCCGACCATATCCAAGATCACGTCGACGCCCGCGCCGTCCGTTTCGCCGCGCACGACGTCGACGAAATCCTCCTCGCGATAATTGATGGCGCGCGCCGCGCCCAACTTCGTGCACGCCGCGCACTTGTCCGCCGATCCCGCCGTCGTGAACACGCGATGGCCGCGCGCAGCGAAGAGCTGGATCGCCGCCGTCCCGATACCGCTCGACCCACCGTGCACGAGCAGTGTCTCGCCGGCCTTCAGCCGCGCCCGGTCGACGACGTTGGTCCACACCGTGAAGTGCGCTTCCGGCAGAGCGGCCGCATCGATGAGCGAAACGCCCTTCGGCACCGGCAGCGTGCTGCCCTCGTGCGCGATGCAATAGTCGGCGTAGCCGCCGCCCGCGACCAGGACGCACACCTCGTCGCCCACGCGCCAACGCGTGACGCCGGGCCCGACGGCGGCAACGGTGCCCGACGCCTCGAGGCCCAGCGTCTGCGGCGCGCCCTTCGGCGGCGGGTAGAGTCCGCTCACTTGCATCAGGTCGCCGCGATTGACGCCGGCAGCCGCCACCTTAATCAGGATTTCTTCCGGCCCCGGCTGCGGCACCGCGATCTCCTCGATCACGGGCGCGGCTTTGCCGTCGATCTTGCCGGGGACGACGGCTTTCATACGGGAGAGTAGGGTGTTCATGGGCGGGAACCTCTTGCGGGCGCGGGCGCGCGCGGTCCATTTTTCTTTAGCGCAACGTACCGGGAACTGGCCATGGCTTGGGACGATCTCGAACCGAAATCCAAGAAACCGGCGCCGGTCGACCTCAGTCTGATGTCGATCGAAGACTTGACAGCCCGTATCGCCGAATACGAGGCGGAGATCGCCCGCATGAAAGAGGCGATCAGGGGCAAGGAAGCGCAGCGGTCGAGCGCGGACGAACTCTTCAAAAAGAAATAGATGCTAGTACCCGATCGCCATCTTCAGCCCTCGCGAATCGCGCTCTTCCACGCGCGGAACCTCTTTCCCCGCGCCACGCAAGAAATTTCTCGCCGTCAGAACCAGGACGCAGGCGTCGTAGAGATCGTCCGCTTTCGCGCCCTTTCCCCGCAAAGCTCGCAACCAACCGTCTAAATTCGTGAACCCGGCGCGGCGCAAAATCTGTTGCCGCGCATCGAGCCCCGCGCGGGTGTGCTTCGAATCAAGCGGCTTGCCGTTGTTCAATCGCGCGAACGCGAGTTCGGGATGCGCCTCCACGATCCGCGTTTGATCCTCGGGGCCAATCGCGCGGTCTATCTCTTTGATCTTCGGGCGGATGTTCCAGATCTGCTTCGAGATTCCGCCGAATCCTTGGGCTTTCGACCACTGATTCGCCGCAATCCAGTTTTCTTGTGCGAATCGCAGCGCCCCGCGCGGCAAAGTTTTGAACACGCGCGGACCACAAGGTGAAATCAGCTTCCGCGCCTCAACTTCACATTGCCGCACGCCGTTTCTCGCAAGTCCGATCGGCATATCGACGGCAACGATGCGTGCGGTTGAAGTGATGTCGTCCCATTTCGGCGCAACGTGAAGTTCGGCCATGCTTAAATCGCAATTGGCTTCGACGACCAACCAACCGCGCCTGCAACCGTCGACGCCGACAATGCGTTGCAGGCGTTGCACCATGCGCGTGTTAACTCTCTTTCGCGTGACGGATTGTGCTTTTCGTGTCAGGTTTGGCGCAAAGAATGCAAGCCCGCAAAACTTAAGCTTGAACTGTGCCGGTCGCTGTCGTTCGATTCGATTTCGGGGATCATGCGATCGGGCTTTTCGAGCTCTGCCTTAACCGACTTGAGCCGAGAAACGTAAGCCCTGGGAGATCGCATGAAGAGTTGGATGAGAGGGGAACTCATGGCCTACAAACCCAATGGCGCCGAAACGCCATCAACGAACGCGTTGACGTTCTCGGGTTCGGAGCTCTTCAAGCGCACGTTCGAAGAAGGCATGTCGATGGTCGAAGAGACCGCGACGTACCTGGACGGCAAGGGTCGGGCTGAATCGAAGCTGCTGCCGTCGAAGGCGGCGCTGGCCTATGCGGGGGAAAGCATGCGCCTGACGACGCGCCTGATGCAGGTGGCGTCCTGGCTGCTCGTCCAGCGCGCGGTCGCCGAAGGCGAAATGACCATCGAAGAGGCGTCAAAAGACAAATACCGCCTCGGCGCGCGTGAAATCTGCCGCGGCCGCCGCAACGACAACGCGGATTTGCTGCCGGGCAAGTTGGTCGATCTGCTCGACCGCAGCATGCATCTCTATGAGCGTGTGGAGCGTCTGGACCAGTTGCTCTACGGCAAGACGCAGGGCGCGCCCGCGGGCCTCAACGCCCAAATGAACCGCCTCCAGGCGGCCTTCGGCGAGCACGCGTTCTGACGAATTCTGGGGTGTCGTGAAAGACAAAGGGGCGGTCCATGTGGCCGCCCCAAATACATTCCGGATCGTACGACGGCGGCTACGTCTTCTTCGTGCCGACCATGCCCTGGAATTTCTTGTTGAACTTCGACACGCGGCCTGCGCGGTCCATGAGTTGTTGCCCGCCGCCCGTCCACGCCGGATGCGTCGTCGGATCGATGTCGAGCGTCATGACGTCGCCCGGAGCACCCCACGTCGAACGCGTCAGGTACTTCGACCCGTCGTTCAACAGGACCGTGATGTAGTGGTAGTCGGGGTGACCGTCTTTCTTCATGGCCCAGGCCTCGGTAATCCCCATGCGGGGGTCGTCAAAGAGCGGGCGGATATAGCCAAATCGCCGCGCCCGCGCAACCCTGCGGACATTTGCCGCTCGCAACGCACGCTCGGCCGGTGCCATATAGCCTTGAAGCAACCCGTGGCAGGCTGTCTTTGAGCGGAAATCCGGGCGCGGAAGTCGCCGCCGCCATAGCCCATGAGGCGCAAGGCCGCAGCAAGGGCCGCGATGTTCGCGTGCTCCGCCGGCTGCTGCCGTTCATGGCGCCCTACAAGGTCTACATCGCCTTTGCGACGCTCTTCCTGCTGCTATCGACCGGGGCGACGCTGACCATCCCGCGCGCCGTTCAGCAGATGATCGACCACGGCTTTTCGAAAGAGAACGCCGGACTGATCGATCAGTATTTCCTGTTCGTTCTGGTCGTCGCCGTCGTGTTGGGACTCGCCACGGCGATCCGCTTCTACTTCGTCACCTGGATCGGCGAGCGCATCGTCGCCGACATCCGCAAGGCGCTCTACACGCATGTCCTGGACTTGAGCCCCGCCTTCTTCGAGATCACCCGGACCGGCGAAGTGCTCTCGCGCCTGACGACGGACACGACGCTGATCCAAACGGCGGTCGGCTCGTCGGTATCGATCGCGCTGCGCAACATGTTGATGATGGTGGGCGGCCTCACGATGCTCTTCATCACCAGCGCCAAACTCACGGGTCTCGTGCTGATCGCCGTGCCCTTCGTCGTCGTGCCCCTCATCTTGATGGGCCGCATCGTGCGCAACCTCTCGCGCAAAGCCCAAGACCGCGTCGCCGACACCAGCGCCTACGCCGCCGAGACGATCAACGCGGTCACGACCGTGCAGGCGTTCACCCACGAACCCATCGACCGCGACCGCTTCGGCGGCACGGTCGAAAGCGCCTTCCGGACGGCGATCAAGCGGGTGAAGGCGCGCGCGGCGATGACAGCGCTTGTGATCGTCCTCGTCTTCTCGTCGATCGTCGGCGTGCTCTGGGTCGGCGCGCAGTCGGTGCTGTCCGGCGCGATGACGGCGGGCGAACTCAGCCAGTTCATTCTCTACGCCGTGATGGTCGCATCCGGTTTGGGCGCGCTTTCCGAAGTGTGGGGCGAGGTCCAGCGCGCGGCGGGCGCCGCCGAGAGGCTGATGGAACTCCTTTCCACCGAGCCTCGGATTCAAGCGCCGCCGAATCCCGTCACGATGCCGACCCCGCGCGGCTCCGTGCAATTCGACCGCGTCACGTTCGAATACCCAATGCGCCCGGGCATCAAAGCGTTGAGCCAGTTCTCGCTCAAGGTCGAGCCCGGCGAAACCGTCGCCCTCGTGGGTCCGTCCGGCGCCGGCAAGACGACGGTGTTCCAACTGCTTCAGCGCTTCTTCGATCCGCAATCCGGCCGCATCCTGATCGACGGCGTCGACGTCAAAGCGGCGACGCCCGCCGACGTGCGCTCGCGCCTCGCGCTCGTGCCGCAGGAAACGGTGATCTTCGGCGACAGCGCGTTCGAGAACGTGCGCTATGGCCGCCCCGAAGCGACCGAAGCTGAAATCCGCGCCGCGGTGGAGGCCGCGCAAGCGGCGGAGTTCATTGAGCGCCTGCCGCAGGGCTATCACACGTTCCTGGGCGAGCGCGGCGTCACGCTGTCCGGCGGCCAACGCCAGCGCATCGCCATCGCCCGCGCGATCCTGCGCGACGCGCCGGTCCTGCTGTTGGACGAAGCGACGAGCGCGCTCGACGCCGAAAGCGAACGCCTGGTGCAAAAGGCGCTTGAGACCTTGATGCACAAGAAGACGACGATCGTCATCGCACACCGCCTGGCGACGGTGCAGCGCGCCGACCGCATCGTGGTGATGGACGAAGGCCGCATCGTCGCCGAAGGCACGCATAAGGACCTAGTCCAAGGCGGCGGCCTCTACGCCCGCCTCGCGCGCCTGCAATTCGCGGGGATGGCCGCCGAATAGGAAGGAACCGTCATGCGCGCAATCGCTGCAATCCTTTTCGCAATGATCGCCGCATCAAGCGCCGCACTGGCCGACGATCCGCT
>QKCS01000249.1 GCA_003246795.1 Alphaproteobacteria bacterium | reverse complement strand
GTCGGCGGCGTCGGCGAGGTCGTCGGCCGGAATGAGCGCGAGGCCCGATTCGGCCAAGAGCTTCTTGCCGATGTCGGCGTTCGTGCCGGAGAGACGCGCGACAAGCGGAATGCTCAAATGCGTCTCCTTCGCGGCGGCGATGATGCCCTCGGCGATGATGTCGCAACGCATGATGCCGCCGAAGATGTTCACCAGGATGCCTTCGACAGCCTTGTCTTTCAGCAGGATCTTGAATGCGGCCGTGACCTTTTCCTTCGAGGCGCCGCCGCCGACATCGAGGAAGTTCGCCGGCGCCGCGCCGTAGAGCTTGATGATGTCCATCGTCGCCATCGCCAGGCCCGCTCCGTTGACGAGGCAGCCGATGTTGCCGTCGAGCTTGATGAAGTTCAGATCGAATTTCGCGGCTTCGAGTTCGGCCGGATCCTGTTCGTTCGGATCGTGCAGCTCTTCCACGTCTTTGTGACGATAGAGCGCGTTGTCGTCGAAGTTCAGCTTCGCGTCGAGACAGACGACGTCGCCCTTGTCGGTGACGACGAGCGGGTTGATCTCGAGCAGGCTCATGTCCTTGGCGACGAAGGCCTTGTAGAGCTTGTTGATGAGCGCGCCCATCTGCTTCGCCGTCTCGCCCGTCACGCCGAGCGACTTGGCGATGCGGCGGCCGTGGAAGGGTTGGATGCCCGTTGCCGGATCAATGTAGACCGTCAGGATCTTTTCCGGCGTCTTGTGCGCGACCTCTTCGATGTCCATTCCGCCTTCGGTCGAGGCGATGAAGGCGATGCGCGAGGTTTCGCGGTCGACCAACATGGAGAGGTAGAGTTCGCGCGCAATGGCCGAGCCTTCCTCGACATAAAGACGGCGGACGACGCGGCCTTGCGGACCGGTCTGGTGCGTCACCAGCGTCATCCCAAGCATTCGGTTCGCTTCGGATTTGACGGCATCCACCGACTTCACGACCTTGACGCCGCCACCCTTGCCTCTGCCGCCGGCATGGATCTGCGCCTTTACGACCCAGACCGGACCGCCCAGGTCGTTCGCGGCCTTGACGGCTTCGTCGACCGTGAAGGCCGGAATGCCGCGCGGAACCGGGACGCCGAACTCTTTCAAGACGGCTTTGGCTTGGTATTCGTGGATGTTCATCGGGAGACCTGGCGTTGGGCGTGGACCGCCCGCCGATCAGAATGCGGACGTGCCGTTTTCGAGCGGCCGCGCAAAACGCGCGGGTGATTTGGGCTCGCTGGTATAGCGGCGGCCCTCCTATCCCGCAACGGGAACGGCCTGCAAAAAAGTGGCCGTTTGCGGCGATCAACCGCGGATGCGGAATCCCGCCAACGTGAAGAGCGTTGCGATGGCCGCCGTGATCGAGACGGTCGCGGCCGCCCATGTCATGCCGAATTGTTGTGCAACGGTCTCATGGATGCCCCAGGTCGAGCCGACGGCCAGGAAACCCATAAACATCGGTCCGGCGGCCTTGTGCACAAAGAAGCCCACGACAGCACCGGCGAACGACAGAATGAACCGCAACAAGAGGTATCCAGCGCCGAACACGACGGCCAGGATGACGAGCTTTGCGCCGAGTGAGGAGCGCGGCGAGCCGAAGGCGGCGATCGGATCCTCGAACATCCGGCGCACCAAGCTCACGATGCCGAAGCGACTGGAACGATCGCGGCGAAAGCCTCGATCGCCACTCGAATAGCCGTCCGGCGCGTAGTCGCGCGGCGTGTACTCGCTGACCATTTGGGGCGGGCCGTCGCCCGAAAAGCCGAAGAAGTAGACAGGGATTGCGACGCCGACGAAAAAGAAGGGCAGCATCAAAAGAAAGTGGCGCCAGCGCGAAGACGATTTCCGCTCCGACATTGTTCTCTCCATCCATCAAGGCCAACAGGGCCGCCATTCGAGGCTCACCCGACTGTACGCCCGATGAACGGCTTTTCGCCTGGCCGTCACGAAGCGCCACTCCGTGACGGCCAACACAACTTAAGAGGGTTCGTTCATGCGCCGCGGCGGCGGAACATGCTGTCCAAGGCCAGGATCGCTCCCATGACGACGCCCGGGATGAGGCCGAGCCGCAACGCCTGTTCGACGGGCATCCTGAGATCGGCGACGCCGCCGAAATACTTCCACACGACCCAGTAGCCGAAGACAGACAAGCCGATCGCCGACACGAACGCGATCAAAACGCCCGGCACGCGGCCCGAGATCTGCGTCGCACGCGTGATCACATACGAGACGAAGAACGGTCCGATCGCTGTCAGCGACAGAACAAGCAAGGCGTTCATCACGTAAGACTGATCGATCGCGCCGGGTGCGACGCCGGCGACATATTTCTGGTAGCCGTAGTAGCCGAGGAAGATCAAAAACAAGAGCCAGGTCATTGCGAAGCGCTCCCCTGTTTCGCAATTGACCATGCCGCCGCTTCATTGTGGCGAAAGAAGGACGGGATTGGGGCGAAGCTTCGCCCGCCCACTACCGTCCGGTGAATCGCGCGGCGCGTTTCTCCACGAAGTGCGCAACGCCTTCCTTGAAGTCTTCCGTCGCGAAGCTCTTTTGCATCTCGGCGTCGCCGATCGCGACGGCGTCGTTCAGATCCTGATAGAGCGCTTTCCAGACTTGCGCCTTCATCACCGCCATCGCGCGCGGACTGACGGTATCGGCGAGGAGGCGCGCGTACTCCAGGACGTTCGCCATGAACGTGTCCTGTTGGAAGGTGCGGTTGACGAGGCCCACGCGCTGCGCCTCCTCGGCGCCAAATTTCCGAGCCGAGAAAAGAAGGTCGAGCGCGTTCGACGTTCCGGTGATGCGCGGCAAGAGCCAGGAGATGCCGTGCTCGGCGATCAGGCCGCGCTGAGCGAAGGCGGTCGTGAACTTCGCGTCCGAACCCGCGAAGCGCAGATCGCAATAGAGCGTGAAAACAAGGCCGATGCCGGCGCACGGCCCGTTGATCGCGGCGATGACGGGTTTGCGGATCGACATCAGATAGCCGAACCGACCGCCGTACTCGGCGCTGACGTCGGGGCCCAAATTCGATTTCGGGATTTCGACGTCTTGATCGGCGCGGGCGAGTTCGCGCTCGTTCCACTTGCCGGGGCGGATCTGCTGGAGGTTGCCCATGTCGGCGCCGGCGCAGAAGCCGCGGCCGGCGCCCGTGATGACGATGACGCGGACGTTGTCGTCCTTCGCGGCGTCGACGACGGCGCGCTTCACGCTCGCCTGCATGGCGGCGGTCCAGGCGTTGAGTTTCTCAGGGCGGTTCAAGGTGATGAGAGCGATGCGGTCCTTCACCTCGTAGAGAATGTCTTCGTATGCCGACATGACGCTTCCTCCGATATCGTTATGGGTTCAAGCTAAGCGCACAATCGAGGAGGCGCGCAATGGGCGAAGAATTTCGGGACATTCGGTTCGAACGGGTTGAGCCCACGATCGGACGGATCACGCTGGCGCGGCCCAAGCAGATGAACGCCTACACGACGCGGATGTGCGACGAGCTGGTGCGCGTTCTCGAAACCTATCTGCGGGACGACGGGCTGCGCGTCTTGATCGTGACGGGCGAAGGCCGCGGCTTCTGCGCGGGCGGCGACATATCCGGCGCGGACGAGGCGCACGGCGATCTGATGAAGACGCAGCTTTCGCATGCGCGCGAGATGCGCGACGGGATGCATCGAGTGATCCATGCGCTGCACAAGCTCGACAAGCCGGTGATCGCCGCGATCAACGGGCCGGCGGTCGCGGGCGGGCTGACGCTCGCGCTCAGCTGCGATTTCCGGATCGCGGCCGACACGGCGCGGCTGGGCGACACGTCGGGCAAGTTCGGGCTGCTGCCCGACGAAGGCGGGGCGTGGCTGTTTCCGCGCGCGATGGGGCTCGACCGCGCACTGAAGATGACGATGCTGGCCGAAGTCTACGATGCGAAGACGGCGCGCGAGCTCGGCCTCGTAACCGAGGTCGTGCCCGCCGGCGAACTCGAGGCGCGCACGATGGCGTTCGCGCAGGCGCTCGCCGCGAAGGCGCCGCTCGCCGTCAGGCTCGCGAAGGCGATGATGATGCGCGGGCTCAACCTCACGCTCGACCAATCGCTCGGCGATGCGGCGTTGTCTGTGATGGTGTCGAACCCGGCGCAGGACGTGCGCGAGGGCGTGAGGGCCTTCTTCGAAAAGCGAGAGCCGAAGTTCGAAGGACGCTAACGGCGCGACGGCGCCGGCGTGAGTGCGAGGCCGATGCCTTGGAGCGCGGCGCGCCAGCCGTGGCCGCAAGCCTCGTAGAAGAGGTCGGCTTGAGGGGTCGAGGGGAAACCCGCGTGGGTTACACGGAGGACAGAGCCGCCCGACGCCTTTTGGATCGTGAACTCCGCCGTCATGCCGGCGCCAAAGGGAATGACGCCCGTCCGCGAGCGGCAGTAGTCGAAGGCGAGGATCACGCGGCTTGGCGCCTGAAACGACTTGATGCGCGCGCCCCCCACGTAATCGGGATCGTTCTCGCGTTCGCCCCAGGCCAGCACCCAGGCGCCTTCGAGCTCGGTGATGATGGCGCCCTGGTTGTTCCAGCGGCCGCGAATGAGCTTCGGCGCGAGCAACAGGTTGAAGACGCCTTCCGGCTTCGCCGGAAGCTCGATCTCGTGCCATTGGCTGCGCGTCGACGACATGCGGTTCCTAGAAGCCCAGAATCAGCTTCGACATGATGTTGCGCTGAACCTCGGACGAGCCGCCATAGATCGTGGCGGCCCGCGTGTTCAGATATTGCGGCATGAACACGAGGCCGTGCTCAGGCACGACCGGCGCCACGTTCGCACCTTGCAGCCTCGCCTCGGGTTCGAAGGGCGCGACATAAAAGGAGAGCGCCTCGATGCCAAGTTCGGTGATGCGTTGCGACATCTCCGTGCCGCGCGCCTTCAAGAGCGAGGAGGCGGGGCCTGGGTTTTGGCCTTGGGCGAGTTGCGACATCACGCGGTGCTCGGTGACCATGAGGCCCTGAAGCTCAATGTCGGTCTCGGCGAGCTTACGCTTGAACTCGGGATCGTCGGCCAGGGCCGTGCCGTCATTGCGCTCGATGCGGGCAGCATGTCGTACGGCGGCGAATTTCGCCTGAAGCGCCGCCGCGTACGCGTTGCCGCGTTCGAACTCGAGCAGGTATTTCGCGATCGTCCAACCCTGCCCTTCCTCGCCGACGCGATTGGCCACCGGCACGCGGACGTTGTCGAAGAAGCACTGGTTCACTTCGTGGTCGCCCGCGAGCGTGATGATCGGTTGAACCGAGAATCCCGGTGTTTTCGTTTCGAGCAAGAGGAAGGTGATGCCTTCCTGCCGCTTGCCGGCCGACGAGGTACGCACGAGGCAGAACATGCGGTTCGCGAAGTGGGCGTGCGTCGTCCAGATCTTCGTGCCGTTCAGAACGTAATGGTCGCCGTCGCGGACTGCCTTCAATTGCAGCGAGGCAAGGTCGGAGCCGGAGCCCGGCTCGGAATAGCCCTGACACCAATAGTCTTCGCCCGACAGAATGCGCGGCAGATAGAACGCCTTTTGCTCCAGCGTGCCGAAACGCATGAGAACGGGGCCGCACATGCGCGTGCCGAAATTCGCGAGGATCGGCGCGTGCGCGCTCGCGCATTCGGACGAGAAGACGTAGCGCTGCATCTCGGTCCAACCGGGGCCGCCGTACTCCTTCGGCCAGGCGGGCGCGATCCATCCTTTTTCGTAAAGCGCCTTGTGCCACTTCGCCGTCGCCGGCGGATCGGTGAGCACGCCACCCGTCTTCTTGCCCGCGTCGCGCAAGTCGGGCGTCAGTTTTTCGTCGAGGAAGCGGCGCACTTCGGAACGAAAGGCTTCGTCGGCGGGGGAGAGGGCCAAGTCCATGGCGTTTCCGTTTGTCGCTTTGTCCTATCGGACCCCGCCACGGGCCGCAAATCAAGTGCGCGCGCGCCGAGCGTGCCATTCGTCACGCGTGATAGCGTAAACGCGGCAGGTCACGCCGTGCATCTCGGCGTCGCGTGCATAGCGCTCGCCGATGCGTTCCGCGACGCGAACCGATGCGTCGTTACCGGGGATGATCGCGCTGATGATTTCATCAACGTCGAGGTTCTCGAACCCCCAGTCGAGCGCCAGCTGCGCAGCTTCCGTGGCGTAGCCTTTGCCCCAAAGCCTGCGGGCGATCGTCCAGCCGAGCTCAAGGCCCGGCCATTCGTAAGGCGGATGGAAGTAGCCGACGCGGCCGATCAGTTCGTCGGTCGCACGATCGGCCATCGCCCATTTGCCGTAACCCTTCAGCGTCCAATGGCCCATCATGATGGCGAGGTAGTCCCACGCTTGACGCGGCCGCGTTTCCGGCGCGCCGTCGGCCCTCAGGTAGCGCATAACCTCGGGATCGCTGTGGAGGGCGGTGAGCGCCGGCACGTCGCTTTCGCGAAACGCGCGCAAGACGAAGCGGTCTGCGGTGAGCGTGGGAATATTCACGACGCCCTTCCCACGCCCGATGTCATCAACCGAGCTTCGGCTCGAGTTTCTTGCAGGCGTCGATCAGGCAGCGGACGGCGTCGACCGATTTCGTGAACATCGCCTGCTCTTCGGGAAGAAGGCTCAACG
>QKCS01000013.1 GCA_003246795.1 Alphaproteobacteria bacterium | reverse complement strand
GGCCCGTCTTCATCGAAACGCTGGACTTCCTCGCCGACGTCGTCGAACACGCGGGCCAAGGCCGCGCCACGATCCTGTCGGCCTATCGCACGAAAAAGACGAACGCGATGCTCGCCGCACGGATCTTCGGCGTCGCCGAAAAAAGCCAGCACTTGGCGGGGCGCGCCGTCGACATTTCGCTGGATTCCAATCTGAGTTCGGCCGCGACGACGGCGCGCAAGATGGCGCGCGGCGGCGTCGGCTGGTATCCGCGCTCGCACTTCATTCATTTGGATTCGGGGCCGATTCGCAACTGGACGATCAACGCCTCGGACGGCGACAAGCTGCTGGCCACGGTGAGGCCGAAGCGGCCGCTGACCCGCGCGGAGCGCCTGCGCCTCCACCGCGCGCTTGCCAAGAAGCAGGCCAAGCAACGCAAGAGGAAGTAAGGCAGGCTGGGCCATCGCAAGTATGATTTGACTAAACAGTCATTTTTGACTAAATGGTCAAAAATGAGCTTGGCCCAGCGCCCCCGCACGCAACGCAAACGCGAACGCACGCGCGGCGAACTCGTCGCCGCCGCCGAACACCTTGTCGCCGCCCGCGGCCTCGACGCCGTGTCGATCGACGACATCGTCGAAGCGGCCGACGTCGCCAAGGGCACGTTCTACACGCACTTTGCCGACAAGAACGAACTCGCCGAGGCGATCTCTCACCGCACGCGGATGGAGCTTGAGGATCGGATCACCGCGCTCAACGAAGGCAGCCGCGACGCGGCGAAGCGCATGGCGAACGGCCTATCGTCGATGTTCGCCTTCGCGATCGCCAATCCGGTCCGCGCCCGCGCCCTTCTGCGTCTGCGGCCCAGCGTGGTCGATCCCGAAGCGTCGATGAACGCGGGCCTCCGCGGCGACGTCGCTCTCGGGCTCAAGTCCAAGCGTTTCTCCACGGCATCGTTGGATGCGGCCGTTGTCGCCGTCATCGGCGGCACGATGGCCGCAATTCTTCGTTTGTCAGACACGACCGGCAAACGGGTCGACGATCCCTACGGGTTTGCGACCGGCATCGTTGCGTCGCTTCTCGTCCTGCTTGGCCTGAAACAACTCGAAGCGTCGCGCCTGGCGGCTGCCGCCATGAACGCGCGCAAGGAGGAACTGTCATGATCAAAGTCGACGACATCGCCTTCGTCCGCTTCACGGCGCCCGACCTCGACGCGATGGAAGCCTTCCTCGCCGACTTCGGCCTCGTCCGTGCGCACCGCGACGCCGAGACACTCTACATGCGCGGGCTCGACGGCGACCCGTTCCTGCACGTGACCAAGAAGGGTGAGCCGGGCTTCGCCGGGGTCGCGTTCAAGGCACGCTCGCTCGGCGATCTCGAGAAGCTCGCGGCCGAAACAAATGCCGAGATCGCGCCGCTCGACGGCCCCGGTGGCGGCAAGATGCTCAGTCTGAAGGACCCGGACGGATTCAACGTCGAGGTCGTTGCGGACCGCAAACTGGTGGAAACGCTTGACGTTCCTGCCACCATTCCATCGAACGACGCACGAAGAAAAGCGCGCAAGAACGAACGGAAGCGCCTTCAACCAGGCGCGGCGCACGTCAAACGGATCGGGCATTGCGTGTTGAACGTCTCGAACTTCCGCGCCAGCGAAGCCTGGTACAAGGAACGCCTCGGGTTCATCACGTCCGACGAAATCAAGATGTCGCCCGAATTCGCGCTCGGCGCTTTCATGCGCTGCGACCGCGGCGAGGAACCGGCCGACCATCACACGCTCTTCCTCGCCGGCACAGGGGCACCCAAGTTCAATCACGCTGCGTTCGAAGTGGTCGATTTCGACGACCTCATGAGCGGCCACGACCTGCTCAAGTCAAAATCCTATGCGCATCAGTGGGGTGTCGGCCGCCACATCCTGGGCAGCCAGATCTTCGACTATTGGCGCGACCCCTGGGGTCATGTCCTCGAGCACTGGACCGACGGCGATCTGATGACGGCAAGCTGGGGTTCGCGCGAAGCGACCTTGCAGGATCTCGCCGGCGTGCAGTGGGGCATGCCGATGCCCCCAAACATGGGTTGAGGAGAACGCCAGATGAAACTCGTCACCTTCACCGACGACGCGGGCACGCGCGTAGGGCTCGCGAAAGACGACGGCATCGTCGATTTGAGGAAGGTCGACCCCGACCTGCCGCGCGACATGATCGGACTCATGTCCGAGTGGTCGCGAATTCGGGGCACGATCGAGGGCGCGGCGACGCGCAAGGCCGATGCGCCGCTCGACGCCGTGAAGTTGGAGGCGCCGGTACCACGGCCGGGCAAGATTCTGGCAATCGGCCTCAACTACGCCGACCACATCGCGGAAAGCGGACAGAAGACGCCTGAACAACAGATTTGGTTCTGCAAGCACGTCACGGCGGTGAACGCGCCCTTTGCGCCGGTGCAGATGCCGAAAGTTTCCATGCTCCTCGACTACGAGGCCGAACTCGTCGCCGTCATCGGCAAACGGTGCAAACACGTGCCGAAGGACAAGGCCCATGAAGTCGTCTTCGGCTACTGCGCCGGCAACGACGTCACCGTTCGCGACTGGCAGTTCAAGACGCCGCAATGGATGCTAGGCAAGAGTTTCGACACGCACGCGCCGTTCGGACCGTGGATCGTGACAGCGGACGAAATCGGCGATCCGCACACGCTCGGCATTCGCGGCTTCGTCAACGGCGAGAAGCGGCAGGACTCGAACACCAAACACCTCGTGTTCGACGTCTACGACCAGATTGCGCATTTGAGCCAGGCGATGACGCTCGAACCCGGCGACGTCATCTTCACCGGAACGCCCGGCGGCGTCGGCGCCGCGTTGAAGCCGCCGCAGTTCCTGAAGGTCGGCGACGTCACCCGCGTCGAAATCGACAAGATCGGCGCCATCGAAGCGAAAATCGCCGCCGAACAATGATCGACACCGATGTTCTGATCGTCGGCCTAGGGCCCGTCGGCGCGACGCTCGCAAACCTTCTGGGGCTGCAAGGCTTTCGCGTCCTTGCGGTCGAGCGCGATACGACGGTCTACCCCTTGCCCCGCGCGGCTCACTTCGACGCCGAGATCATGCGGGTCTGGCAAGGCCTCGGCATCTTGAACGAAGCCATGGCGGTATCGCGTCGTGCCCCAGCCTATGAGTTTCGCAACGCGAAAGGCGAAGTCCTGCTGCGCTACGACCTCGACGAAGTCATCGTCGCCTCGGGTTTCGCGCCCGCTTGGATGTTTAACCAGCCCGACCTCGAGCGCGCTCTACGTTCCAAGCTCGTAGACTATCCGAGCGTCGAGACGCGCATCGGCGTGCGCTTCGAAGGATTCGAACCGACGGACGGCGACGCGGTGCTGGCGACGATCACCGACGCAACCCGAAAGCCGGAAGCCGTCAAGGCGCGCTATGTGGTCGGCTGCGACGGCGCTTCCAGCGCCGTCCGCAAGGCGCTCAACATCGCGCACTTCGACTATGACTTCGACGAGCCTTGGCTCGTGATTGATGCGCAAGTCAAGCGGCCCGAGGCCGTGCCGACGCTGAACCTGCAAATCTGCGATCCCAAACGCCCGACAACGTGCGTGTTGATGGGCCCCGGGCGTCACCGTTGGGAATTCATGATCCGCCCGGGCGAAGACCCGCAGCACTTTCTTGAAGACCGCACGATCGCCGAGTTGCTGACGCCCTGGGTACGCGAAGGCGATGTCGTGATCGACCGTAAGGCGGTCTACCGCTTCCACGGCCTCGTCGCGAAGGAATGGCGGCGCGGACGGGTTATTCTCGCGGGCGACGCCGCCCACCAAACGCCGCCGTTCGCAGGCCAAGGCATGTGTTCGGGCATACGTGATGCGGTCAATATCGCGTGGAAGCTCGGCCACGTGCTGCGCGGCGAAGCAAGAGACACGCTCCTCGACACGTATCAGTCGGAGCGCGAACCTCACGTGCGTGCAGTGACCGAGACCGCGATCGCCATGGGGCGCGTCGTTTGCACGGCGGATCCGGAAGCGGCCGCACAGCGCGACGCCTTCATGTTGGCCGAACGTGCGAAGGGCGCAACACCCGTTCCGCCCGCCGAACCGAAGCCCGGACCCGGCGTCTTCATGCCGACCTTCCCGGCCGCCGCCATCTTCCCGCAGGGCACCGTTGACGAAGCCCGCCTCGACGATGTGCTCGGGCGCGGCGCTTGGCTGATCGCACGCAGAGCGACTGATATCGCCGGCATCAAGAACAGGCACATAGCACGCATCGAGTCGCTCGATAGTGCGGCCCTGACGCCCTTCGCCAAGAAGTTGGACGCCTTGCTGAAGAACTATGATGGCGACGCCGTGTTGGTTCGGCCGGATCGCTATGTGTTCGGCGCCGGAGCCTCGCACGCGCTTTCAACCGCATATTCGGCCGCGGTTCAGACGTAGAGGCTCCACCTAGTTGCCCGAGCGCCGTCAGGCGCCGGCCTGAAACGAGCCTATGTGCGCTGCACAATCCGCCCCCCGAAAGTTGCGCCCGCCTCTTCGCGATTGAACGAAACGACAAGGCCGCGCCGGACGGATGAAATACTCCCTCGTGCTCACCGCTTGTTTGCTTTGCACACCCTTTGACGTTGACGCTTTGGGGGCACGCGCCTATCCACTGCCGCCCATCCAACGGCGTTCAGCGAAAGAGCCACGGCCATGTCGAATCCGGCGACGGTACCGCTTCGGAAGAACAAAGCAGCCCTCAGCCTTCGCATCCCCGAGCCGAAACATCGACCCGGCGACCAGCCTGACTTCTCCAACATCAAGGTGCCGCCGCCGGGTCAAGTTCGTCGCCCCGATATCAATGCCGTCGCCAAGGACATCTCCGACATCGCCTACGAGCTGATCCGCGTTCTGGGCGACGATGACAAAGCCCACGGCCAGTGGGATCCACGCCTCGACGCCGAAACGTTGAAACGCGGCCTGCGCCACATGATGACGACGCGCATTTATGACGACCGAATGTACCGCGCGCAGCGTCAGGGCAAGACGTCGTTCTATATGAAGTGCACAGGCGAAGAGGCCGTCGCGATCGCACAGGCCGCCGCCCTCGATCCGGACGACATGTGCTTCCCGTACTACCGCCAGCAAGGCCTGTTGATCGCGCGCGGCTATCCGATCGTCGACATGATGTGCCAGGTCTACTCGAACGAACGCGATCCTCTGAAAGGCCGCCAGCTGCCCATCATGTACTCGTCGAAGAAGCACGGCTTCTTCTCAATCGCGGGCAATCTGGGAATGCACTTTAGCCAGGCGGTCGGCTGGGCCATGGCCTCCGCCTACAAGGGCGACGACCGTATCTGCTGCACTTGGATCGGCGAAGGATCGACGGCGGAGGGCGACTTCCACTCTGGCCTGACGTTCGCCGCCGTCTATCGCGCGCCCATCATCATGAATGTCGTCAACAACCAGTGGGCCATCTCGAGTTATCAAGGCATCGCCGGGGGCGAGGACTCGACCTTCGCGGCACGCGGCACCGGCTACGGCATGCCGGGCCTGCGGGTCGACGGCAACGACTTCCTGGCCGTCTATGCCGTCACCAAATGGGCGGCCGACAGGGCGCGCGCGAATTTGGGCCCGACGCTCATCGAACATTTCACTTACCGCGCCGAAGGTCACTCGACGAGCGACGACCCCAGCCGCTATCGCCCGGTGGGCGAGGCGAAGGCCTGGCCGTTCGGCGACCCGGTCGAACGCTTGAAGAAACATCTGATCGCCCTCGGCAAGTGGTCGGAGAAGGAACACGCCGAACTCGAGCAGCGGATCCTCGAAGAGGTCCGTGCCGCGCAGAAGGAAGCCGAAAGCCACGGCACGCTCGGCGAGGGCAAGATCGCCAGCGTCAAAACGATGTTCGAGGACGTCTACAAGGAAGTCCCCTGGCATCTGCGCCGCCAGCGCCAGGAAATGGGAGTCTGAGTCATGGCCGCGATGAACATGATTCAGGCGCTGAACTCCGCGATGGACGTCATGCTGTCGCGCAACCCGGACGTTCTCGTCTTCGGCGAGGACGTCGGCTACTTCGGCGGCGTCTTCCGCGCGACCGACGGCCTGCAGAAGAAGCACGGCGTGCAACGCTGCTTCGACACGCCGATCGGCGAAGGCGGCATCGTCGCGACCGCCATCGGCATGGGCACGTACGGCTTGCGGCCCGTCGTCGAGATCCAGTTCGCCGACTACATCTATCCGGCCTACGATCAGATCGTTTCCGCCGCCGCGCGGCTGCGCTATCGTTCCGCGGGCGACTTCACCGCGCCCATCACGCTGCGCTCGCCCTACGGCGGCGGCATCTTCGGCGGCCAGACCCACAGCCAAAGCCCCGAGGCGCTGTTCACGCACGTGTGTGGCTTGAAGACGGTGATCCCGGCGAACCCGTACGACGCCAAAGGCCTTTTGATCAGCGCCATCGAAGACGACGACCCGGTGATGTTCTTCGAACCGAAGCGCATCTACAACGGCCCCTTCGACGGCCACCACGACCGCCCCGTGCAACCGTGGTCGCAGCACGCCGCGAGCGACGTGCCCGACGGCTACTACACGGTGCCGTTGGGCAAAGCCGGAATCGCGCGCGAAGGCAGCGAGCTCACGGTCCTTGC
>QKCS01000003.1 GCA_003246795.1 Alphaproteobacteria bacterium | reverse complement strand
GGTTGCGGACAAGTCCGACACCGGTTCAAATGAAACACTTCGATCTCACCCGCGTCGCGGTTTTTGCTTAATGTCGCCTAAAGACTGGCCCGCCGAGATTCACCGCGAACTCTCCGCCGCCGGCGTGCGTATCGTGGGATATGTGCCGGACGCCGGGCACAAGCAGCTCATCGAGCTTTGTCAAACCGATACCGCGATGCGCTCTGTCGTGCTCACCAGCGAAGAGGAAGGGATCGGCTTGGCGGCTGGCGCGTGGCTTGGCGGGGAGCGCTGCGTCTTGCTCATGCAGTCGAGCGGCGTCGGCAACGTAATCAACGTGCTCGGCATGATTCGCGAATGCCGCTTTCCGCTGGTCACCATCGTCACCATGCGCGGCGAGCAGGGGGAATTCAACCCGTGGCAGGTGCCGATGGGCCAAGCGGCGCGCACGACGCTGGAAACCATGGGGACGATCGTGTACGTCGCCGACAGCGTTGAGGAAATCGCCCCGATGGTAAACACGGCGCTTCGACTTGCGTACGAGAGCAATTCGTCGACGGCGGTGCTGATTTCCCAGCACGTCATTGGGATCAAGAGTTTCGAGGAACAGGCGAACCAATGAACGCAACGCTCCATCGGCGCGATGTAGTGAGCGCGCTCCTTGCCGAACGGCGCGATCTGCTCGTGATTGCGGGGCTGGGCTCGCCCGCATGGGACGTAACCGCGGCAGGCGACTCGCCGCTCACCTTCCCGCTTTGGGGTGCGATGGGTCAGGCGGCGATGACGGGGCTTGGCCTCGCGTTGGCGCAGCCGAATCGCCGCATACTTGTGATTACGGGCGACGGCGAGATGCTGATGGGCCTTGGGTCCTTCGCAACGATCGGCGTGCAGCAGCCTACCAACTTGAGTATCGTCGTGATCGACAACGGCCGCTACGGCGAAACCGGCATGCAGGAGACGCACACAGCAAGCGGCGTCGATCTTGCGTCCGTCGCCAGTGCCTGCCGCTTGTTGAATTCAAAGACAATCTGGAAGAATGACGAGCTGCCTTCCGTCACTAAGATGATTCACGAAACGCCGGGGCCGAACTTTGTCGCGGTCAAAGTCATCACGGAGCAGGTGCCGTTAGTGCTGCCGCCGCGCGAAGGCGCGCTTTTGAAAACTCGCTTTCGCCGCGCGCTCCTCGGCGACTCGGCCGATCCACTCTAGTCCGCGCGCTTAACCAACGCGTTTCAGGTCTTTCAGCCAGACATCGCCAATCGCGCGCGACACGATCGGGCCCCGCGCTTGACACACGTGAAGCGTTGCCCGAACAATGCGGCTCAGCCGGCAACGACGCTTCCCATGCCATTCGAAACCGATTTCTGGAAAGACGCGGCGCTGCGAAAGAAGTGGGACGACATCATCCCCGGCGAGCCGCGCAAGACGCTTCCCTACGTGTTGACGCTGGAGGCCATTCACAAGTACTGCCGCGCGGTGGACGCCAAGCGGTCCCCGTGGAAGGGTCTTATCGCACCGCTCTCCATCCATATCATGCTGATGTTCGCCTGCACACCGGTCGACGATTGGATGCGCAGTCCCGGCACCGTCAACGCCGGACAGTCCTGGAGCTACAACATTCCGGCGCGCCCGGGCGACGCCATCACGCTGCAAGCGCGGGCGCTCGACAAGTTCATCAAGAAGGAGCGCTTGTTCGTCGTGCACGACAACGTATTTTTCAACCAGCACGCCGAAGTCATCTGTTCCGGCCGCGGCTGGACCATCCGCCCCCAATGACGGCGTTCGCCAAGCTCGCGATCGGCCAACAGGTGCAGGGGACGCCGTTCGCCGTCACGCGAGAGACGATCCGGGAGTTCTGCGACGGCTCACTCGACTACAACCCGCTGCATCTCGACGATGACTACATGAAGTCGAGCTTCGGCAAGACACAGTTCGGCGGCATTATCATGCACGGCATGACGAACTTCGGTCTCATCACGCGCATGCTGACGGACTGGCTGTATCCGCTCGGCGGCGTGCATCGCCGGCTCGAAACGCGATGGCGTGCGCCGGTCAAGCCCGGCGACACAATCACGCCGTCCGCGCGCATCGTGAATAAGCGCGCGACCGACGCCGCCGACTGGGTGGTATTAGAAGTGGAAGTGCGCAATCAACGCAGCGAAGCAGTCGCGACCGGCGAGGCGATGGCGGAGTTTCCGAGGGCGCGATGATCCTCGAATAGTTTTTGTGGCGACTGGTTCTCGCTCGGGCGATGTCGGGCACCTCGATGCCCACGCCGTCGCCAGCGAACGGGGACCAACAGACTCCTGAGACCCTTAGTTGTTCGGCGGCGGGGCGATCGCGTCTTCGTAGCGGTGACGCCGAGTGATCAGACCGGCGTGTTGATAAATGTCCAACGTCGCTTCGAAAGCGGGCCGCGTGATCTCAACGTGTGGTGTCCAGTTCCCGAGGTGCTGGTATGCGTCGATCGTTGCCGTCAGCACGGCGACATCGATCTTCGGGAAAAACGGCGTCTCGAGTTTCGCGACTTCCGCCGCCGGTGTGGCAATGAGCCAGGCACGCGCCTTCCGATACGCGCGCATGAAGCGCGGCGCCATGTCGCCGGCGAGCCATTCGCGCGTTGCCGCAAGGCTCGAAAAGGCACAGGGTCCGATCGCGTCGCCGAGCGCGGCGACGATGTGACCGACGCCGTCGTGTTCGAGCTGCTGCGGTGCGGGTCCCTGCAGATGGATATAGTCGCCCTTTCCGGCGCGAAACGCTTCGATCATCGCGGCGCTCGATCCTGCGTCGATCGCGCGGATCGCACCGAAGTCGAGCCCACGCTTGAAGCAGGCGTAGCGGAACATGACCGTCGGCTGGCCGCCGTGGTCGACGAGCACTTCCTTACCTCGCAGTCGGTCCCAGATGAAATCGGGCTCCGGCTTGCGCCCAACCAGGAAGAAGCCGTCCTTTTCGTTGATCTGTGCGAAGTGCAGCGCCGTCGGGGTTTTGCCCTTTTCCAGCGCGGTAATGGCCTGGGACGGCGCGGACTGCGCAACATGCGCCGAGCCCTCGACGAGAGCTTCGATGGCGGACTTGCCCGGCGGCGCCACGGAGTGCTCCGGCTCCAACCCTTCCTTCTCCAGAAACCCGCCCGCGATCGTTGCGATGAGCGGCGAATAAAACGCCGAAAACCGCGTGAACT
>QKCS01000019.1 GCA_003246795.1 Alphaproteobacteria bacterium | reverse complement strand
TAGAAATGGCCGAAATCGGATTGGGACACTACCTCACGGTCGCCGCTGCGCTGTTTAGGATCGGCATCCTCGGCATCTTCGTGAACCGCAAGAACATCATCATCATCCTGATGTCGATCGAGCTCATCCTGCTCTCGGTCAACATCAACCTGGTGGCGTTCTCATCGTTCCTGCACGACCTGACGGGCCAGGTCTTTGCGCTCCTGGTCCTCACCGTCGCCGCCGCGGAGGCCGCGATCGGCCTTGCCATCCTCGTCGTCTACTTCCGCAACCGCGGCACGATCGCGGTCGAAGACGTCAACATCATGAAGGGCTGACGGGCACGTGATCTACCAAGCCATTCTGCTCCTGCCCCTCTTCGGCGCCATCCTGGCCGGCGCCTTCGGCAAGCGTCTGGGCGAGCACTTCGCGGAATACACCGCGACGGGCTTCCTGTGCCTTTCGGCCCTGCTCTCGCTCTGGGTGTTCTTCGGCGAGCTGCCGTATATGGAGCAGACCAAGCTCGTCACGCTGTTCCGCTTTCTCGACTCCGGCACCTTGCAGGTCGACTGGTCGATCCGCGTCGACACGTTGACGGCCGTGATGCTCGTCGTCGTCACCGGCGTCTCTTCGCTCGTGCACGTCTATTCGATCGGCTACATGCACGACGATCCGCAACGGCCGCGCTTCTTCGCTTATCTCTCGCTCTTCACCTTCGCGATGCTGGCGCTCGTCACGTCGGACAGCTTCGTCCAGCTCTTCTTCGGCTGGGAAGGCGTGGGCCTCGCGTCTTATCTGCTGATCGGCTTTTGGTACAAGAAGCCCTCGGCCAACGCCGCCGCGATCAAGGCCTTCGTCGTCAACCGCGTCGGCGACTTCGGCTTCGCCCTCGGTATCTTCGCGGTCTTCTTCGTCTTCGGCTCGCTCGACTTCACGACCGTCTTCGGCGCCGCCAAGGGTTTCGCCGGCAAGACCTTCAACTTCGCGGGCTACGACGTCGACATCCTGACCACGATCTGCCTGCTGCTCTTCATGGGCGCGATGGGCAAGTCGGCGCAGTTCCTGCTGCACACCTGGCTGCCCGACGCGATGGAAGGCCCGACGCCCGTCTCGGCCCTCATCCACGCCGCGACCATGGTGACTGCGGGCGTCTTCCTGGTCTGCCGCTGCTCGCCGCTCTTCGAACTCGCGCCCGTGGCGCTTGAGGTCGTGACCATCGTCGGCGCCACGACCGCGTTCTTTGCCGCGACCGTCGGCCTCTTCCAGAACGACATCAAGCGCGTCATCGCCTACTCGACCTGCTCGCAACTCGGCTACATGTTCTTTGCCGCGGGCGTCGGCGCCTACCAGGCGGCGATGTTCCACCTCTTCACGCACGCCTTCTTCAAGGCGCTGCTCTTCCTGGGCGCGGGCTCGGTCATCCACGCGATGGGCGGCGAGCAGGACATGCGCAAGATGGGCGGCATCCGCAAGATGATCCCCGCGACCTGGGCGCTGATGCTCGTCGGCACGCTGGCGCTGACGGGTTTCCCCTTCCTCGCGGGCTACTGGTCCAAGGATGCGATCATCGAAAGCGCCTTCGCCGCGCACACGAGCGTCGGCATGTACGCCTTCGTCATGGGCGTCGTCGCCGCCGGCATGACGTCGTTCTATTCCTGGCGCTTGGTATTCATGACGTTCGAGGGCGAGTTCAAGGGCGACCACCACACGCTTGACCATGTCCACGACTCGCCCCCGGTGATGCTGATCCCCCTCGCGATCCTGGCGGCGGGCGCGGTCTTGGCCGGCGTGATCTTCGAACCGCAGTTCATCGGACACGAACAAGCGGAGTTCTGGGGCGGCGCGATCGTGAACCTGCACGAGCACACGGCGCTGGAAGCGCGCCACCACGTCCCGGCGTGGGTGATCTTCTCGCCCGCCGTCGTGATGCTCTTGGGGCTGATCGTCGCGTACTTCTACTACATCGAACATCCGGAGCTGCCCCCGCGCATGGCTGCGCGCAAAGGGCCACTCTACATGTTTCTCTACAACAAATGGTATTTCGACGAGCTCTACGACTTCATCTTCGTCAGGCCAGCGATGTGGCTCGGCCGCTTTCTTTGGAAGAAGGGGGACGGCTGGTTCATCGACGGCTTTGGACCCGACGGCGTCTCTGCGGGCATTCTTGATTGGACCCGCCAGGTAGTCCGCCTGCAGTCCGGCTACGTCTATCATTACGCCTTCGCGATGCTGATCGGCGTCGCGATCCTGGCGACCTGGTTCATGGCGGGAGGCGGCCGATGACCGGTCTTCTCTCCGCGATCACCTTCTTCCCGCTTATCGGCGTCATCCTCGTTCTTCTGTTCGCCCGCGAAGGCAAAGCGGGCGATCAGCTCGCGCGCCAAGTTTCCCTCTACGTCACGATCGTCACGTTCGGTCTGTCGCTCTGGGCGTGGATCGATTTCGACGCGACGAAGTCCGGGTTCCAGTTCGTCGAGAACTTCGCGTGGCTCGGCGGCACGATCCGCTACCACGTCGGCGTCGACGGCATTTCGCTGCCGTTCATTATCCTGACGGCGTTCCTGATGCCGCTCTGCATCCTGGCGAGCTGGACGTCGATCGAAATGCGTGTGAAGGAGTACATGATCGCGTTTCTGGTGCTGGAAACGCTGATGATCGGCGTCTTCGCCGCGCTCGACATCGTGCTCTTCTACCTGTTCTTCGAAGGCGGCCTGATCCCGATGTTCCTGATCATCGGCATCTGGGGCGGGGCACGGCGGGTCTACGCCTCGTTCAAGTTCTTCCTCTACACGCTCTTAGGGTCCGTGCTGATGCTCGTCGCCGTCATGGCGATGTACGTGACGGCGGGCACGACCGACATCCCCGCGCTGATGGCCTATCACTTCCCCAAAGACATGCAGAACCTGCTGTTCCTGGCCTTCCTCGCCTCCTTCGCCGTGAAGCTGCCGATGTGGCCGGTGCACACCTGGCTGCCCGACGCCCACGTCGAAGCGCCGACCGCAGGTTCCGTCATCCTGGCCGGCATCCTCTTGAAGATGGGCGGCTATGGCTTCCTGCGCTTCTCGCTGCCGATGTTCCCGGACGCGAGCCTCTATTTCGCGCCGATGATGTTCGCCCTCAGCGTCATCGCGATCGTCTACACTTCGCTCGTCGCCTTGATGCAGGAAGACATCAAGAAGCTCATCGCCTATTCGTCCGTCGCCCACATGGGTTTCGTGACCATGGGCCTCTTCGCCCTGAACCGCCAGGGCGTCGACGGCGCGGTCGTGCAGATGATCAGCCACGGCTTCGTCTCCGCCGCGCTCTTCCTTTGCGTGGGCGTCATCTACGACCGCATGCACACGCGCGAGATCAAGGCCTATGGCGGCCTCGTCAACCGCATGCCGCTCTACGCCGCGGTCTTCATGGTCTTCACGATGGCGAACGTGGGCTTGCCCGGCACCAGCGGCTTCGTCGGCGAGTTCCTCGCCCTCGTTGGCGCCTTCAAGGCGAACACGACCGTCGCGCTCCTCGCCACGACCGGCGTGATCTTGAGCGCGTGCTACGCCCTCTGGCTCTATTGGCGCGTCGTCTTCGGCGAACTCGAGAAGAAGACCCTCGTCAACATCCAGGACATGAACCTGCGCGAGACCGTGGTCATGGTGCCGCTGGTGGCGGCGACCCTGTTCTTCGGCTTCTATCCGAAGCCCATCTTCGACATGACCGGCGCGGCGGTCGTCGCCACGCTTGAGAATATCGACGGCAAGCTGAAGACGGCGGAGGCGGTCGCGCCATGACCTTCGACATCGCCCAGTTTAACGCCGACTTCATGGCCTTCCTGCCCGAGGTCGTGCTCGCGTGCGGCGCGATGGTCCTGCTCCTGGTCGGGGTGACCGCCGGCGACCGCCGCTCGGCGCTTTTGACCTGGGGCTGCGTGATCGTGCTCGCGGTCGTGGCGGCCCTGGTGGCGACGTCCAGCGAAGGCCGTGTTCTCGCCTTCGGCGGCACGACGATCATCGACCCCTTCGCCCGCTTTGCAAAGCTGTTGGTGCTAGGCGGTTCGGCGATCGCGCTCCTGATGTCGATCGACTATCTGCGCGACGAAAAGCTCACCCGCTTCGAATACCCGCTGCTCGTCACGCTGGCGACGCTCGGCATGATGATGATGATCTCCGCCAACGATCTCATCGTCCTCTACATCGGGTTGGAGCTGCAAAGCCTTTCGCTCTACGTGCTCGCGTCCTTCGCCCGCGACAACGCGCGCTCGACCGAGGCGGGGCTGAAGTATGTCGTCCTCGGCGCGCTTTCCTCCGGCATGCTGCTCTACGGGGCAAGCCTCATCTACGGCTTCACAGGCACGACCTCATTCGAAGGCATCGCCCAGGTGATCGGCCAAGGCGGCGTCGGCACGGGCCTGATGATCGGCCTCGTCTTCGTGATGGCGGGTCTCGCGTTCAAGGTCTCCGCGGTGCCGTTCCACATGTGGACGCCCGACGTCTACGAAGGCTCGCCGACGCCGGTCACGGCCTTTTTCGCGGCTGCGCCGAAGATTGCGGCGATGGCGCTGTTTCTCCGGGTCGTCTTCGGTCCCTTTGCTGAAGCGGGAGCGCAGTGGCACCAGATCGTGATCTTCCTCTCGATCGCCTCGATGTTGCTCGGCGCGCTCGCCGCCATCGGACAAACGAACATCAAGCGCCTGATGGCCTACTCCTCGATCGGCCACATGGGCTACGCCCTCATCGGCTTTGCCGCCGGCAGCCAGGCAGGCGTGCAGGGCGTGCTGATCTACCTCGTGATCTACATGGTCATGACGATCGGCACGTTCCTCTGCATCCTGATCATGCGCCGCGACGGCAAGGCGGTGGAGGACATCTCCGAGCTCGCAGGCCTCTCCGAGCGCGATCCGACGACCGCCTATCTGCTTGCGATCCTGATGTTCAGTCTGATCGGCATCCCGCCGCTCGCGGGCTTCTGGGGCAAATGGTTCGTCTTCCTCGCCGCGATCGAAGCGAAGCTCTACGTCCTGGCCGTCATCGGCTTCGTCACCAGCGTGATCGGCGCCTACTACTATCTGCGCGTCATCAAGATCATGTTCTTCGACAAGCCGGCCGCCGCGTTCGAAAAGCCGCTCGGCTCCGTCAACGCGGCGATGCTCGCGGCATCGAGCGCCTTCGTCATGTTCTTCGTCGTCGCACCCGCGCCGTTGATCGACGCGGCCTCCGCCGCGGCGAAGAGCCTGTTCCCTTAAGCCCATGAACCCGCGCGTGCCCGCGGGCTATTCGGTCGCGAGCTTCGATGAAATCGACTCGACGAACGAAGAGGCGCGCCGCCGCGCCGCCGCCGGCGAACGCGGTCCCTTGTGGATCTGGGCGCGCCGCCAGACGGCGGGCCGCGGACGGCGGGGCAGGGCCTGGGCCTCGCCCGAAGGCAACCTCGCAACGACCCTGCTCCTCGCGCCGGGCGTGTCCGCGCCCGAGGCCGCGCGCCTGTCGTTCGTCGCGGCGCTCGCCGTGCACGATCTGGCCTCCACTTACGTGAAGCGTGCGCCGGTTCGCCTGAAATGGCCGAACGACGTTTTGATCGACGGAAAGAAAGTCTCTGGCATCCTCTTGGAATCGGCGGGCACCGAAGGCGTCGACGTCTTGCCCTGGGTGGCCGTCGGCATCGGCGTAAACCTTGTCGAAGCGCCCGAGGGTACGGCCTATCCCGCGACATTCCTGGGCGCACACGGGCCGGCGCCGAGCCCCGAGGAGGCCCTCGCCGAACTTGCGGAGGCCTGGGAAACGCGGTTTCGTGTGTGGCGTGTGAGCGGATTTGCGGCGATCAGGGAGGCGTGGCTTGGTCTGGCGGCAGGGTTGGGCGCCCCGATCGAGGTGCGACTGCCGACGGAAACCCTTCACGGCCGGTTCGAGACCCTGATGCCGGACGGAGCGCTGAGCCTGCTCTTGCCGTCCGGCGCACGCCGGGCGGTGACGGCGGGCGAAGTGTTCTTCGCCCCACCTTGAGGAGGAATTGATGCTTCTCGCGATCGACGCGGGCAACACCAACATCGTTTTCGCCGTCCATGACGGCAAGACGATCCGCGCCCAGTTCCGCGCGTCGACCAAGGACAGCCGCACCGCCGATGAGTATTACGTCTGGCTCACGCAGCTCATGCAGCTCGACGGGATCAACCCAGCCGACATCGAAGCGGCCATCATCGCCTGCGTCGTCCCGCAGGCCCTCTTCAACCTCCGCCGCCTCTGCGCGAAATATTTCAAGCGCACGGCTCTCGTCGTCGGCGAGTCCGACGTCGACTTGGGCTTGAAGATCAACACCGATCGCCCCGGCGCCGTCGGCGCCGACCGCGTGGTCAACGCCGTCGCCGCACACCGGGACTACGGCGGTGACCTGATCATCATCGATTTCGGCACGGCGACGACGTTCGACATTGTCGGCGCGTCCGGCAGCTACGAGGGCGGCGTCATCGCCCCCGGCGTCAATCTGTCGATGGAGGCGCTGCACCTTGCAGCGGCCCAGCTTCCGCGCATCGCCATCGAGCGGCCGCAAGCCATCATCGGCAAGGATACGGTTCCCGCCATGCAGTCCGGCATCTTCTGGGGCTACATCGCGCTCATCGAAGGCCTTGTGAAGCGCATCAAGGCCGAATACGGCAAGCCCATGAAGGTCGTCGGCACCGGCGGTCTG
>QKCS01000217.1 GCA_003246795.1 Alphaproteobacteria bacterium | reverse complement strand
TGACGCCGGGCGCTCGCGCGACGGTGCCCTTCATCGGCCGCGCTTCGATGCGCCCGTCCGTCACGCGAAAGAAAAGCTCCGGCGAGAGCGAAAGGACGTCCTCGTCGTCGAACCGCAAGAGCGCGCACGCCCCGGCGCGCGCCTTCTCGCGCAACGCCGCATAGGTCGCGAACGAATCGCCGGCCGCATCCCATCTGAGTTTGAACGTGACGTTGACCTGATAGACATCGCCGTCGCCGATGAGTTGGCGAACGCGTTCGACCATGGCGCGGTGCCGCGCGGCGCCGACCGCGGAAGACGCGTCGCCGGCGAACGCGGGTCCCGCCGCACGCTCGGCCAACCATTGCGCCCGCGCCGCAGCGCTCAAAGTCTGCGCGCCGGCGAAAAGATGGAAGCGAAGCAGGGGCCGCTCCGTCCGTGGCAGAAGCGGCAACAGACGCGGCTCGAACACGTAGCCGAGTTCGTAAGCGCAATACCCGGCCGCGGTCAGCCCGCGCGCGACGCCGTCCTCGATCGCGGAAAGCGCCGCCGGCACGTCCTCGGCGCGCCGCGCTTCGATCAGCGCCTGCGAATCGCCGAGAAGAAGCGCCGGCCGGTCCGGCCACGTCGCGTCGTCGAACAGGGCGAAAGCGTCGGTTTTCAAGGCGCGCATCGTTTCGGAGGTCGGGGTCCGCTTGACGGATCCTCTGGAGCCGCCCACATGTCGGCAGGCGAGGGGCGGCGGCAATCAGCGTCCCGTCTATAACGCGAGGAGACGGCGATGTCGCGCCCTAGCCCGATGGGCAGCCCCTTTTATCTCGGCTTCGAGGACGTCGAACGACTGATCGAACGCATCGCCCGGACGTCGTCGGAATCGTATCCGCCTGTGAACATCGAAGAACCGGAAGAAGGGCGCCTGCGTCTGACGCTCGCCGTCGCAGGTTTCGCACCCGAATCTTTGTCGGTAACGCTAAGCGATCGTGAACTCACGGTTCGCGGGGAACGGCCTCAGCCGGTCGAAGGCCGTGTGTTCCTGCACAAGGGCATTGCCGCGCGCGGGTTCCAGCGCGCGTTTCTCGTGGCCGACGGCTGGGAAGTCGAAGGCGCGCGTTTGGCAAACGGCCTGCTAAGCATCGAATTGAAACGGATCCGCTTAACCCAACAAATTCGTCAGATTTCCATCACTTTGGGTTGAGATGGCGGTGTACTTCCAATTGCGGTGGTTAATGCCCACATAGAAGCCATGAAGTGCCGCTATTTCTTTGCTGCCGGTATCGGGGCGGATGGCGGCGGCTGAAGTAAGGAGTACCACCATGCAAAGGAACGAATATCGCGGTCCGCCCGATCTAAGTGCGGAACAGATCGCCCGGATCATCGGTCCGAACACCGTTTACGTGCGCGAAGTCGACGTCGACGAATTGAAGGACACGGGCGTCATCCCGGCCGACACGCCGGTTTCGAAGAAGCAGAGGTTCTTTGCACTTCATGCGGCCGACGGCCGTCGCGTGGCGGTGCTCGACGATCGCGACATGGCCTTCGTGGCCGCGCGCCAACACGAGCTCGAGCCGGTCAGCGTCCACTGACGCCCGAGGCGGCGTTCAGGCCGCCTGAACGCCCGCCGTCGGCTCGGTCAGCAGGGCATAGAGCTGAGCCCGATCGTTCGCCGCCCGCAATTTCTCGCAGAACGAAGCATTACGCATCAGCCGCGAGACACGCGCCAGCGCCTTCAGGTGGTCCGCGCCCGCGTCCGCCGGCGTCAGCAGCATGAAGACGAGATCGACGGGTGCCTCGTCGATCGCCTCGAAATCGACCGCCTCGTCGAGATGCGCGAAGACGCCCACGATGCGCTCGAGCTTCGCCACGCGCGCATGCGGGATCGCGATGCCGTGGCCGACGCCCGTGCTCGACAGCTTTTCGCGTTCCCAGAGCGCTTCGAACACCTTGCCGGCGTCGAGATGCGCGACGCCGGCCGTGCAAGCGGCGAGTTCGCCGATCAGCTTCTTCTTGTTCGGCGCCTTCAGCCCTTCGAAAACGGCATGCGGCGTCAGGATGTCGGAAATCTCCATCGTCGGCCTCAGCGTTTCGCGGCGGCGTTGTTGGTCTCGATCCAGCCGATGTTCCCGTCCGCGCGGCGATAGACGACGTTGATCCCGCCGTGCGCGCTGTTGCGGAAGACGAAGGCGGGCGCGTCCATGAGATCGAGTTGCATGACGGCTTCGCCCACGGTCAGCGAACGCAACTGAGTCGGGTTCTCCGACACGACGACGGGCGCCAGCGTATCGGGCTCGCTTTCGTCCTCGCCGGGGGCGGCGATGATGCTTTCGCGCGCGGGAAACGAATCGCCGGCCGATCGCGTACCGTTGTGATGGTCGCGGATGCGGCGCTTGTAGCGGCGCAGCCGTTTTTCCATCCGCTCGATCGCTCCGTCGAAACTGGCGTAGATGTCGGTCGAGCGATCCTGCGCGTGCAGGTGAAGCCCCGACGCCAGATGCACCGTGCAATCGGCGCGATATTCGTGTCCGTCGCGCGAGAACGTCACCGACCCGTCGACGGGGCGGTCGAAATACTTGCCGACCGACTGCGTCATGCGCCCTTCGACATGGTTGCGTAGTGCCGCGCCGATATCGATCTGTTTGCCGGTAATGGAAAGTTGCATGTCCTTTTCGCGTCCTTGGGCGAAAGTGAAACGCTTGAGGGCCGCGCGCCGGACGGCCCGAAACTCGCGAGTCAGGCGCAAGGCCCCGCGAAAGGCGGCGGACGTGTAACGGCGCCCGTCTGGCCTGTCAATGACAGGACTTAGGGGGCCGATGCCCCATCCGGCAAGTTCATCCCTTGCTTCATTCGCCGCCGTTCGACGGACGAGGGAATACGCATGGCTTCGCGATATTTGGCGACGGTGCGCCGCGCAATTTCGATACCCGTCTTGCGCAGAATCTCGACGATTCTGTCGTCGGACAGGATGTTCGCGGGCGCTTCGTTATCGATCAACTCGCGGATGTGGTGACGCACGGCTTCGGCCGAATGCGCCTCGCCGCCCTCGGCCGACGACGCGATCGCCGAGGTGAAGAAATATTTGAGCTCGAACGTGCCGCGGGGCGTGGCCATGTATTTGTTGGCGGTGACGCGGCTGACCGTCGACTCGTGCATGCCGATCGCCTCGGCGATGGCGCGCAAGTTCAGCGGACGAAGATGGGTCACGCCGTGGGCGAAGAACCCGTCCTGCTGGCGCACGATTTCCGTCGACACTTTCAGGATCGTCCGCGCGCGCTGATCGAGGCTGCGCACGAGCCAATTCGCGTTGTTCAGGCAGTCCGTCAGATAGGTCTTGGCGTCCTTCGCGTTCTTCACCGTCGTCGCGTAGTAACGCGTGTTCACCAGAACCTTCGGCAGCGTATCGCTGTTCAACTCGACGCCGAAGCCGCCGCTCGGGTTGTCCTTGACGTAGATGTCCGGCACGACGGGCTGGATCGTCTCGGAGCCGAACTTCAAACCCGGCTTCGGATTGAGCTGCTTGATCTCCGTGATCATGTCGCCGAGATCTTCCGACGAAACCTGGGTAAGCCGCAGCAGCGTCTGTACGTCGCGCTTGCCAAGAAGCTCCAGATTGTCCAGCAGCGCCTGCATCGCCGGATCCAGGCGATTGCGCTCTTTCAATTGCAGCGCCAAGCACTCCGCCAACGATCGCGCGCCGACGCCCGTCGGGTCGCAGCCCTGGATCGCCTTCAACACGCTCTCGACCACGGCGACGGGAACGGCCAGGTGCTGCGCCGCCGCCGTGACGTGGGTGGTCAGGTACCCGCACTCGTCGATCGCGTCGATCAGGTAGGCGCCGATCAGACGGTCGCGCGGGTCCGTGCACACGACCTGCAGCTGCTCCGCCAAATGTTCGTGAAGGTTGGGCGCGCGCGACAGCGTCGCTTCCAGCGAGTGCGCGTCATCCGCGTCCATACGCCCGCCGCCGCCGCGTACGTCGGTCCACGACGAGGGTCCGCTGTCGCCGGCCGGGGCGGCGCGGTCGGCCACCGAATCTTCCGAATAGACGTTGTCGTAGTCCGTATCGAGGTCGGACGACGCATCCGCGGGCGGCGCGTCTTCTTTCAGGGTCAGCGCCGTCTCGCTCGCGGGCGCGGGTTCGGCCTTCGCCGCTTCCTCGCGCTTCTCGTCGCGTTCGAGCAGCGGATTGCGCTCGAGCTCCTGCTCGACGAACGCCTGCAGTTCCAGGTTCGACATCTGCAGCAACTTGATCGCTTGCTGCAGTTGCGGCGTCATGACCAGGGCTTGGCCCTGGCGCATCTCCATCCGTTGGGTGAGAGCCATGACGCCGGTTCGCCCTACAACGAGAACCGCTCGCCGAGATAGACGCGCCGCACGTCCATGTTCGACACGATCTCGCGGGGTGAGCCTTCGGTCATCACTTCGCCGTCATGAATGATGTAGGCGCGGTCGATGATCTCCAGCGTCTCGCGGACGTTGTGGTCGGTGATCAGAACGCCGATGCCGCGTTCTTTCAAGTGATGCACCAGCTTGCGGATTTCGCCGATGGCGATCGGGTCGATGCCGGCGAACGGCTCGTCCAGCAGCATGAACGACGGCTGCGTGGCCAGCGCGCGGGCGATTTCGACGCGGCGCCGCTCGCCGCCCGAAAGCGCGAGGGCAGGGGCGCGGCGCAAATGCTCGATCGCGAATTCGGCCAGAAGGTCGTCGACGAGTTGACGCCGCTTCTGGCTGTCGCGCTCCACGAGTTCGGCGACCGACAGGATGTTTTGCTCGACCGTCAGTCCACGGAAAATCGACGCTTCCTGCGGCAGATACCCGATGCCCAGCCGCGCGCGGCGATACATCGGCAGCGACGTGATGTCGTGGCCGTCGAGGAAGATCGAACCGGTGTCGACCGGGATCAGCCCCGTGATCATATAAAAGCAGGTCGTCTTGCCGGCGCCGTTCGGCCCCAAAAGGCCCACGGCCTCGCCCCGGCGGACCTGCAGCGAGACGCCACGCACGACCGGGCGGCGGCGGAAACTCTTGCCTACCTGGACGACGACCAAGCCGGTCTGCTCGGCCACGAGCCGCGGCCGTCCGTACTGCGCGTCGTGGCCGGTGTGGGAGGCCATGGGGAAGGTGTCGCCCTCGGTGGTGTTACTCATTGAACTGGCTCATAAAATCCCACTTGGCCTTAAAGTTGCGTGAAGCATTCCGGGGACGGTCTTACTGTCCGGCGGGCTTTTCTTTGTCTGAACCGCTCGTCGAGGGCAGTTTCGGATTCTTCGTCGGCACGAAGATGCCTTCGACGCGCCCCGACGTGCCGCCCGAGCCCGTCAACGCCGCGCGTCCGGTCGCCAGGTTAATGACAAGTGAAGTGCCGCGCAGCGTGTTCAGGCCCTGCACCAGCACGACCTTGCCGCCCATCCGCACCTCGCGTTGCGCGATGTCGTAGACGGCGGTCGATCCCGTGGCCTGGCCGGATGGCGAGGCTAGCACGACGTTGCCCTTCGCCTCGATGCGCGAGATCGTGCCCTTCGACGCTTTGATCGCCAGCGTGTCCGAGCGGAGTTTCAGATTGCCTTGGGCGACGCGCACGTTGCCGGCATAGGTCGCCGTCTCGTTGCGCAGATCGGCGGTCGTCGTGTTCGCCGCGATCGAGATTGGTTTGTCGCTGTCGCGTCCCATGCCGGAAAATGGATTGGGCACGCTTTGCGCGTGGGCGGCCGTCGCGAAGAACGCGAGCGAGATCGTGGTGGCGAGAGCGGCTCTGATCATGGTTGTGGCTTCGGCTTGGGTTGAACGGGAGCGGGCGCGGTCGATGTCGTGGATCCGGCGGCCGCGGCGCCTTCGGCGCCGTCGGTCAAAGCGCCGTCGATGGCTTCCTCGGGCAGAGGCTCGGCGATCCCTTCGGGGTTCGTCACGGCGGCTTCTTTCGCGACGCCTTCGCGCGCGGTCGGGAAATAGGTCGTCGACACGCCGCCCATGAAACGCAGGATGCCGGGATCGCGCAGCCCCTCGAACTCCTTCGCGTTGATCAGGCCCATCGGCCCTTGGCATGCGATCGGCTCCTGGCCTTTCAAGAGCCCCGATCCGAAGTCGTAGCGCGCCGAGTCCGTATGGCACTCGTAGCCTTTGTCCGAATAGATGTTGATCGTCTTCGAGAGGTCGAGCGTCTTGCCCTCGACGTCGAGCAGCCCTTGCACGGCGCCGACCTGGACCCAGCTGCGGTCGACCATCGTGATGTCGGCGACGACGTCGTCGATTTCCATCTTGCGCGTTTTGCCGCCGACCTGCGTCGCGCCCTTGGCCGTGACGGTGAAAGGCTGGCCGCGCCCGTCCGTTCCCGTCAGCTTCGGCGCCACCAGTTGGCGGTCGTTCTCGATCGCGTTCAGTTCGGTGATCGGTACGCCGACGTTGCCTGCGTCGCGCCCGCCCGTCGACGAATAAGCGACGACGAGGACGATGAGGGAGAAGGCGATCAACGGCAGCGTCACCTTCATGATGCGCACGAAGCGGCTGTAGTTCCCCGCCATGTCGACGCGCGGACGCTCGCGCTGCCACGGGTCCAGCTGCGACCGCTGCGGCAGTGCCGGCATCGCGCCAGAGGCCATGACGAGTTGTCCCGTGCGTGGATCGTTGGTGAAGCGCGCCATCGTGTTCCTCGCTAGGCCACGCCGGCGCGCAGGCAGTCGTGCAC
>QKCS01000052.1 GCA_003246795.1 Alphaproteobacteria bacterium | reverse complement strand
CGTCTGGCGCGCGGAGTTCGCGGCGATGGCCAAGGCCGAAGGCGGCGGCTCGGGCTGGGTGATCCTGACCTACGAGCCGCGCGCGGGCCGCCTCGTCAACGCGTGGGCGTCCGACCACACGACGACGGTCGCCGGCGGCCGCCCCGTCCTCGTGCTCGACATGTACGAGCACGCCTACCACATGGACTACGGCGCGAAGGCCGCCGCCTACGTCGAGGCCTATTTGAATCAGATTGACTGGAAGAACCCCGCCGCGCTCTTCGAACGCTACGCGAAGGAAGGCTGAGCGCCGCAAGGCAGGCGTCACCGCGCGCCTTGTTCCGCTTCCGCGTGCGGCCCTATGGTGAGCGCGCATCAGGGAGGCAGGATCCATGAGCTACGACGGCTTTCAGGCGTTGCGCGTGGCGATCGACGGCGGCGTGGCCGCCGTCACGATCGATCACGGCGCGATCAATCTCTTCGATCTGACGCTGATCGGCGAAATGGACCGGCTGGGCCGCGCGCTCGCGGAGGACGCCGCCGTGCGCGCCGTCGTGCTGCAAAGCGCCAACCCGAAGTTCTTCATCGCCCACGCGGACGTGACGCTCATTCAGCGCGTGCCGGTGGAAATCGCGCCCCGCGCGGAGAAGCTCGGCATGTTCCACGCCATGTGCGACCGCTTCCGCACCATGCCGAAGGCGACGATCGCCAAGATCGAAGGCGTGTGCCGCGGCGGCGGGTCGGAGTTCGCGCTCAGTTGCGACATGCGCTTCGCCGCGATCGGTCGCGCGGTTTTGGGTCAGCCCGAAGTCGCGCTCGGCATCATTCCGGGCGGCGGCGGTTGCGTGCGCCTGCCGCGCCTCGTCGGCCGCGCGCGGGCGCTCGAGATCGTGCTCGGCTGCGGCGATTTCGATGCCGAAACGGCCGAGCGCTACGGCTACGTCAACCGCGCGCTGAAGGCGGACGAGATCGGCCCCTTCATCGACGCGCTGGCGCGGCGCATCGCCTCGTTCCCGCCCACCGCGGTCCGCTTGGCGAAGGAGGCGGTGCTCGCCGCCGACCGGAACGTGGAGGACGACCTCGTGCGCGAGGAGCGCAACTTCCACGCCACGCTCGCCGACGCCGAAGCCAAGCGCCGCATGGAAGCGGCGATGGCTCGCGGCCTGCAAACGCCGACGGTCGAACAAGGCGCGATCGAAGATCTCCTGCTCGCGCTCGCGCGATGAAGGCGCGGCCGCTGGCACGGCGGCGGGCGCTGCGATAGCCTCCCCCGCATCGGACATCGGACCAAGCGAAGGACGAACGCCATGGCGCGCGCGAACGGATTGCATCATCTGGCCGTCTCCACCGGCAACATGAAGGCACAGATCGAATTCTTCTCCGACGTGCTCGGGATGGAGCTCGTGGCGCTCTATTGGATGCACGGCGTCGAGGGCACGTGGCACGGCTTCATGCGGTTGAACGACGGCGCCAGCATCGCTTTCGTGCAGAACGACAAGATCGCGGCGGTGAAGCCCGTCATGGGCGTCAGCCACGCGGGGAGCGCCGCGCTCCCCTCCGCGCCCGGCACGATGCAGCACGTCGCCTTCAACGTCGACAGCGAGGCCGAGCTCCTCGCCATGCGCGACCGCATCCGCTCGCGCGGCATCAACGTCATCGGCCCGCTCGACCACGGCATGTGCCAGTCGATCTATTTCGCGGGGCTCGAAAACCTCGCGCTCGAAATCGCGACGTCGAAGGCCGCGATCGACGCGCGCGCCTGGATCGATCCCGAAGTGGTGAAGCTCGCCGGCATCGCGCCCGACGAACTCGCGCGCTTCAAGCGCCCGGCCGCCTACAAGGGCGAGGGCGGCAAGGTCGCCCAGCCGCCCTACGACGCGTCGAAGCCGCATCTGGCCTTCCCGCCCGAGCAATACAAGGTCCTGCTCGCTATGCCGGACGAGGAGGTGACGCGCCGCATGAGCGTCCCCGAACCGCCCGTGCGCGTCGAAGCGGCGGAGTGACGGGCGGCGCCTAGCCGACGTTCGGCACGATATCGAACTTCACCGGCGCGCTCATCGATTGGTAGGCCATGTAGCCGGCCTCGCCGGCGAACGCGAAGACGAGCAGCCCCGCGCCCGCAAGCGGCCGCCCCGCACTCGCCGGTGCGCTAGCGGCGCCGCCGCCACTTGACTCCGCCCCCGTCCTCCAATACTTAAGTAGTCACTTAACTGAAGGCTCGCGCCCATGACCCCGGAATCCTCGCCCCTCCGCGTCCGCCGCTCGATCCTGATCGCGGCCCCGCCCGCAACCGTCTGGCGCGCGTTCGAAACGATGGAGCGCATGGGCAACTGGTGGGGCGCGTTGAAAGGCACGCCCGAGGCCGGCACCGGCGCGGGCCAGTGGCTCGACGCCTACGACCCGCGCGAAGAAGGCGAAATCCGCATGGCCGTGATGATGGACGGCGCGCGCGCGGCCTTCGGCGGCAAGATCGCGGTCTTCGCGCCGGCGCGCGAGCTCACCTTCGAAAACGATTGGATCCCGAACCAAGGCTGGGCCGCGCCCACCTTCGTCACCCTGCGCTTGACCCAGGCGCTCGCCGGCACGCTCGTCGAACTCTTCCACCACGGCTTCGAACGCACCGGCGGCGACGTCGCCGCGACCCACGCGGGCTACGAAGAAGGCTGGGGCATGACGCACCTCCTGGCGCTGAAGAAACTGATCGAGTCGTGATGCAAGCCGAAACCCTCGACCGCACGTTCCACGCGCTCGCCGATCCCGCGCGCCGCACGATGGTGGGCCGGCTGACGCTGGGCCCCGCCTCGGTCAGCGAACTCGCCGCACCGCTCGCGATGTCGCTTTCCGCCGTGGTCCAGCACCTCGCCGTGCTGGAAGAGGCGGGGCTCGTGCGCTCGGAAAAAATCGGCCGCGTCCGCACCTGCCGGATCGAGGGCGCGCGCCTGCGCGCCGCGGAGGATTGGCTCGTGCGACGGCGCGTCGAATGGGAACGCCGCCTCGACCGCCTCGGCGCCTTCCTCGACGCTGAAGACGGACGCCAAAAGAAACGCAGGAAGAGATGACCGCGACGATCAAAGAGAGGAGACGGCCATGACCGACCGCACCACCACCCACCACACGCTCGTCGTCGAGCGCACCTACGACGCGCCGCCCGCGCGCGTCTTCGCCGCCTGGGCGGACGAGAAGGCGCTCGCGCGCTGGTACGTGCCGGGGGACGGCACGTGGCAAAGCGAGATCAAGGAACACGTCTTCCGCGTCGGCGGCCGCCACCTCATGACGTTCGGCCCGAAGGGCGGCGACGTCTACGGCGAGGATTGCCGCTTCGAAGACATCGTCGACGATGAGCGCATCTGCTACGCGATGACGGTGACGACCGGCCCCGTGCGCATCTCGACCTCGATGGTGACCGTCGAATTCGTCGCCCGCGGCCCCCGCACGGAGGTCAAGGTGACGGAGCAGATGGTCGTCCTCGACGGCGGCGACACGGCGGAAGGCCGCAAGGCCGGCTGGGGCGAAACGCTGGACAAGCTGCCCTTGGCGCTCGCCTGAGGTCCTACGCCGCGACGGCCGGTTACGCACATGCGCGCCTTGCCGTGCTAGTCTGGCGTGGGAATGCGTGCGGTGGGCCGCGATAGACCGGCAACCGTGGGGAGGAAACAAGACGTGTTCAAGCGCGTGCTCATTTCCTTTCTGATTGGAATAGGAACGGCGATCCCTGTTCTTTTTCTGGTCGTAAAGAACGATGACGTCTCCAACGAGGCAAAGCTCGTCGCAATTTCAGTTCACGGATTGGCGTGGGGCATATTCAGCCTCTGGTACGTCTTCTTTCGCACGGAATGGAAACGTCGCGTCGACCGCCTCGGCGCTTCTTTCAACGCGCATGACAATGCCCGGAAACAGGGGCCCGCGCGCAATTCTTGATCCACCGCAAGGCGCGCGCGGGCCGTCATGGTCATCCTCCCGAGCGCATCAAGACACGTGCGCGTCATGGAAACCAACCGCGTCCCGAAATACGACCCGTCGGCCAACGAAACCGGCTGCTGCCCGCGCTTCGATCCGGAGCCGTGGCGCGATCAGGCGCTGCATTTCGAGGCGAAGGCCTTCGTCAAGGCCAAGACGCTCGCGCTCTTCCACGTCCCGCTGAACATGGGCGGCGTCTTCGCCAAGACGTTCGAGGCGATCACGAACGCGCACGCCGACAGCGAGGAATTCGTCGTGCTCTCGCGCGACCCGACGCCCTTCACCGGCGAGCACCTCTTCGCCGTCACGCGCCCCGTGCCGGGCCAGCAGAACGTGACGCTCTCCGGCGACTTCCTGACCCACGTCTTCGAGGGTCCGTTCGCCGACGCGCCGAAATGGTGCAAGGAGATGGAGGCCGTCGTCGCCGCGAAGGGCAAGCGCATCGCCGAGCTCTGGTTCTACTACACGACCTGCCCGAAATGCGCGAAGCACTACGGCAAGAACTACGTCGTCGGCGTCGCGAAGGTGGCGACGGCGCAGTGAGCGCCTAGCCCGCCGCGAGGCCGAGCCGCCGGCAGAACGCCTCGACGATCGCGCGTTGGCCCTTGGTGATCTTGACCAGCGCCTCGTCGGGCGAGAACCACGCCGCGCGGTCGATTTCGGGAAAGCGCGCCTGCTGGCCCGAATGCGGCGGCCATTCCATCTCGAAGTCGTTGCTCTGCACGCGCTTGACGTCGATGTCGCTTTCTAGCGCCCACGCCGCGACGATCTTGCCCGACGGCTGGCGGAACTGGCCCAAGGTCATCATGTCCCCGGAAAGCGCGACGCCGGTCTCTTCGGCGAACTCGCGCAGGGCCGCGGCCTGCGCGTCTTCGCCGTCGTCGATCTCGCCCTTGGGGATCGTCCAGGCGCCGTCGTCCTTCTTGGTCCAGAACGGCCCGCCCGGATGCGCGAGGAAGACCTCGACGCCCGCCTTGGTCTTGCGGAAGACCAGCACGCCTGCGCTTTTCGTGGCCATCTCACTCCGTCCCCGTGCGCGACAGAACGTCGCCCACGCCCCGTTCATGATAAGGCGGTCCGCTTTCGCCGCGAAGCCTGCGCAAATTTGACAGAACCCGGCCTAATAACCGTTAAACCCGCCCGCAGATTCTTTAGGCGATGGCGCACTTTCGCGCGACGGCATCGCTGCGCCCGCGCGAATTGCGGACAATTCGGTTCAAAAGGTGCGGAAGATCACCCGCTCAACCCCACGACGTTGATCACGACGTTGAGCCCCGCGTTCGCCCCGGCCGCCCCCGTGATGTGGGCGATGGAGGCCGAAACCCGGCCGCCGCCGTCGAGGAACGCGCCGATGTTGCGCGCGTCCTCTTCGGCGAGCCGCCCGATCGCGCCCAGCCGCGACACGACGCTGATCTCGCCCGCGCCCTGTTCGCGTTTCAACTCCACGTCCTCGCCGAGGCCGAGCTTGGCGATGATCGCCTGGCGCGACGAGCCGTCGCCGTTCGTCTCCGTCTCGCCGACGATCGCCATCTCGGCTTCCGGGCGCGCCGCCGCGGCGCCTTGCGCTTCGCCCGCGCCCAGCATCCGCCCCCCAAACGTGCGCGCCATCTCGTCGATCGCCTTCAGCCGCCCGCGCTCCTGCCCCAACAGGTAGGCGCCGATCAGCCCCGCGCCGATCAGAATGCCGACGATGATGAAAAGCAGATAGGCCATCTCGCTCCCGCCCCGGGCCGCAAATCACTGCGCCCCATTAAACCCCATCGCTTCATAAATGTTGAACGGATTTGCGCCCGCGCAGGATCTCGACGAGTTTCCGCGACGCCGCGTTCAAATGCCCCGCGCGCCGCACGACCGCGAACACCGGATTGCGCGCCTTCAAGTCGCCGACCGTGATCGTGGAAAGCGTCTTCGCGCGCCGCTCCTCCGCGATCGCGCTTTCGGGCAGAAGGGCGATGCCGAAGCCCGCTTCGATCAGCCGCTTCTGCGCCGTCAGACTGTCGACCGGCATGACGTCGATGTCGGCGACGCCGCGCACCAGGAACTGCGCGCGCACGTGCACGGCCGCCGCTTCCGTGCGCGCGCCCGTAAGCGGAAAGCCCAGCCACTGCTCATGCCGCAACTGGACGAGCGAACGCACGCGCTTGCGCGCCAGTTTATGGTCGGCCGCGCACGCGACGGCGAGCGTCTCGTCGGCCAGCCGCTCGGCGCTGAGGTCCGCCGCCTCGTCGTGGAAATAGCGCAAGCCCACGTCCGCCTCGCCGCGCCGCACGAGTTCGCTGACCTCGTCGCTCGTCGCCGTCCTGAGCGTCAGCGCCGCGCGCGGAAACGCGGCCGCGAACCGCTTCAGCGCCCGCGTGAGCGCCGTCCCAGCCAGCGTGCCGACGACGGCGAGCGACACCGGCCCCGCGCCCGCGTCCTTCGCGTCGGCAAGCGCGCGCTCCGCATCCTTCAGCGCCGCGAGCACCCGCTCCGCATGCGGCAGCAGCACGCGCCCCGCTTGGGAAAGCGCCGTCCCGCCGGTCGTGCGGTCGAACAGCGGCGCGCCGATCTCGGCCTCGAGCTGCGCGATGCGCCGGCTGATCGCCGGCTGCGAGCGGTGCAGCGCCTCCGCCGCCCGCGAAAACCCGTCCGCCCGGTGAATGGCCACGAACGTCTTCAGCCCATCGGAATCCATCGGCGCGTGTCCCATGCAAAAAGAGGATCGATCATAGCCAAACTATGCATTGGACGCATGA
>QKCS01000054.1 GCA_003246795.1 Alphaproteobacteria bacterium | reverse complement strand
AGGCACTTCGCGGTGATAACGCGACGGGAAGCCGCCGCCGACGTTGAGCATGGCGAGCTTCACGCCGCGCGCGGCGACGGCGGCGAAGAGGGCGGCGGCTTCGCCGATCGCCTTGTCGAACTGGGCGAGATCCGTCTGCTGCGAGCCGCAGTGGAAGGAAACGCCGTAAGGGACGAGGCCCAGATTCTTCGCGCGCACGAGCAGGTCGGCGGCCATCGCCGTCTCGCAGCCGAACTTGCGCGAGAGCGGCCATTCGGCGCCGGCGCAGTCGACGAGGATGCGGCAGAAGACCTGCGCGCCGGGCGCGGCGGCCGCGAGCTTTTCGAGTTCCGCTTCGCTGTCGAAGGCGAAGAGGCGCACGCCGCGATCAAAGGCGGCGGCGATGTCTTTCTGCTTCTTGATCGTGTTGCCGAAGGAGATGCGCTCCGGCTCGACGCCGTGGGCGAGGGCCAAGTCGATTTCGCCGAGGCTCGCCGTGTCGAAGGAGGCGCCGCGCTTCGCCAGGCGCGCGACGATCTCGTCCGCCGGATTCGCCTTCACGGCGTAAAAGACCTGGGCCTCGGGCAGGGCGCTCGCCAGCTCGCGGTAGAAGTGTTCCACCAGATCGACGTCGACGACGAGGCAGGGCGAAGGAAGCGCGGTCGATTCCAGAAAGCGCGCGATCTTGGGCGGCAGGCCGCCGCGCTCGGCGGGAAGTTCCGCCTTGCGCTGTGCGCGGCGCAGGCCGAATGCCTTTGCGGGCGCGACGTCGGCGAAGTCTTGGGAATCGAAATGACGCTTGCGGGCTTTAACGCCCCGGTCGGTCAGCATCGTCAACACCCTTAATGACCCGGCTCTTCACCGGCGCAATCAAAAAGGACGCTTCCGTCGTTGCATAAACCACCAAGGGGCCAGCGGCACGTGCGTTACGCGTCGTAAGGAGGGTCGCATGTAATCGTTCATGAACCGTGATGCAATACTTTATTTACCGCGCGCGCTCGCGACGTGACGGTCGTGACTCAAGGAAGCCGGATGACAGGGAATTAATGGCGGCGCCGGCGGTGGTTGCGTTTGGAGTCTTTCTTGCCGCCGCGCGCGCGCATCGGCGTGCCTGCGTTGCCGCCTTCGATCAGCTCGAAACGTAAGCCGCCGGTGAGCGGCGTCGCTTCCTCCAAGCGCACGCGCACCTTGTCCCCGAGTTTGTAGGTCATGCCGGAATTCTCGCCGACGAGGGCGTGAGCGCGTTCGTCGTGATGGAAGAACTCGCGGCCCAGCGAGCGCACGGGCACGAGGCCATCGGCGCCGGTTTCGGCGAGACGGACGAAGAGGCCGAAGCGGGTGACGCCCGAGATGCGGCCCGCGAACTCCGCGCCGACGCGATCGGACATGTAGGCGGCGATGTAGCGGTCTGTGGAGTCCCGCTCGGCCGCCATGGCGCGGCGCTCGAAGGCCGAGATGTCCTGCGCGTCGCGTTCGAGCCTGTCGATTTCGCCGTCGGTGAGACCGCCCGGACCCATCTTGAACGCGCGCACGAGGGCGCGGTGGACGATGAGGTCGGCGTAGCGGCGGATCGGCGAGGTGAAGTGCGCATAGCGGCGCAGCGCCAAGCCGAAGTGGCCGATGTTCTCGGGGTTGTATTCGGCCTGCGCCATCGAGCGCAGCGTGATCACGTTGACAAGGTCCGCGTTCGGCGTGTTGCGCGCGGCCTCCAGGATGCGGTTCAGCATCTTCGTCGTGACCGTCTGACCCTTGGGCAGAGCGATCTTCAGCGTCTCCAGGAAATCGGCGAGGGCGTGGAGCTTTTCGTCCGACGGCGGGGCGTGGACGCGGAAGACGAGCGGCACGCGCTTGGCCTCCAGCGTTTCGGCCGCGGCGACGTTCGCCTGGATCATGAACTCTTCGATCAGGCGGTGCGCGTCGTAGCGTTCGCGCAGGGCGATCGTCTTCACGCGCCCTTTCTCGTCCAGCTCGATCTTGTGCTCGGGCAGGTCGAGGTCGATCGGGCTGCGCTTGTCGCGCGCCTTCGTCATCGCGCGGTAGCACGCTTCGAGCGGCTTCAGGATGGGCTTGAGCAGCGGGCCGGTCTTGTCGTTCGGGTTGCCGTCGAGCGCGTCTTGCACCTCGTTGTAGGACAGGCGCGCGGTGGAGCGCATGAGCGCGCGTTCGAAGCGGTGTTTCTTCACGCGGCCTTGCGCGTCGAAGGTCAAGTGACAGGCGACGATCGCGCGGTCGACCTTTTCCTTCAGCGAACAGAGGTCGGCGGAGAGCGCCTCGGGCAGCATCGGCACGACGCGGTCTGGAAAATAGACCGAGTTGCCGCGGCGCAGCGCCTCGCGGTCGAGCGCCGAATTCGGACGCACGTAGTACGAGACGTCGGCGATGGCGACGATCGCTTTGTAGCCGCCCTTATTCGCGGGGTCGTCGTCGGGTGCGGCCCACACAGCGTCGTCGTGGTCGCGCGCGTCGGGCGGGTCGATCGTGACGAGCGGCACGTCGCGGAGATCTTTGCGCGCGCCTTCAAGCTTTGCGGGTCTCGCGCGTTCGGCCTCGTCGATCACGGCTTGCGGGAAATGGTCGGGGATGCCGTGAGCGTGGATCGCGATCAGGCTGACGGTTTTCGGTTCCGACATGCGGCCGATGCGTTCGCGTACGCGCGCCTTCGGTTGGCCCATCGCGCGGCCCGAGAGCGGCTCGACGACGACGAGTTCGCCGTCCATCGCGTCGTTCGTGTCGCCTTCGGCGACGGCAAATTCGTGGCGCGCCTTGCGGTCGACCGGTTCGACGCGGCCGTTGCGGCCGAGCTTGCGGAAGACGCCGAGCGCGGTGTGCGCGCTCGTGCCGAGACGCTTCATGATGCGCGCCTCGTAGCCTTCTTTGGTTTCTTTCAGGCGGGCGAGGAAGCGTTCGCCGATGCCGAGCGCCGCGCCTTGCACGGCCTTGTCGGCGCCGGGCGCGAGCAGGATGCGCGGCGGTTCGGCCTTGGCGTCCCAGCGCGTGGGGCGGCAGATCAAATCGCCGTCGGGTTCCTGGCCCACGACTTCGACGACGGTGACTTCCGGCAAATCGTCCTTGCGCGAGAGCTTGCGGCCGCGGCCGCGCTTGATCTCGCCTTCGTCCATCATGTCGCGCAGCATGCGCTTCAGCACGATCTTCTCGCCGCCCTTCAGATCGAAGTGGCGGGCGAGATCGCGTTTGGTGGCTTGGGGATGTTCGTTGAGGTAGGAGAGCAAGTCTTGGCGCGTCGGTATCGATCCGCGCTCTTGAGTGTCACGCGGTTCGCGCAGTTTTTTATTCACGTCTCTTCAAGTTCTTTCTTCTTCGCTGGCGCTTTCTTCGCGCCCGGCGGTTTTGATTTCGTTTCGGCCTTGGCGGCTTTGGCCGCCTTCGCCGGCTTGGCGTCGGCCTTCGCGTCTTTCGCTTCGCCGTTCGCCTTGGATTTCGCCGCTTTGGCTTTGGTCGTCTTCTTCTTTTTCTTCTTGCCGCCGCCTTGGGCCGCGCGCTCGCGCAGGAGTTCGGTGGCCTGTTCCATCGTCGTCGTCTGCGGGTCGGTGCCCTTCGGCAGCGTCGCGTTCGTCTCGCCGTCGGTGACATAGGGGCCGTAGCGGCCGCTCATCACCTTGACCATCGCCTTCGATTCCGGGTGTTCGCCCAGTTCCTTCAATGCCTTCGGCTCGTTGAAGCGGCGGCGTGGGTTCGCCTTCTTCTCGGCGAGCACGGTGACGGCGTGGTTGACGCCGATCGTGAACACGTCCTCGTCGCTCTCGAGGTTCGCGTACATGCCGTCGTGTTTGATGTAGGGTCCGAAGCGGCCGAAGTTCGCTTCGATCGGCTGGCTGGTTTCCGGGTGGATGCCGACTTGGCGCGGCAGCGAGAGCAGGCGCAGCGCGTGTTCCAACGTCAGATTTGCGCGGTCGACGTTCTTCGGGATGCCGGCGCGTTTCGGCTTCTCGGCGCCCTTTTCCTTGCTCGTTTCGCCGAGCTGCAGATACGGACCGAAGCGGCCGGCGCGGATCGACACGCTCAAACCCGTTTCGGGGTCCGTGCCCAGGACGCGCGTTTCTTCAGTAGCGCCGTTGCCGGACAACGGCCGCGTATAACTGCACTGCTCTTCGCCCTCGGCGTTGTAGTTCGAGCAGCCGATGAAGGCGCCGTACCGGCCGAGGCGCAAACCCAACTCGCCGCGTCCGCATTGCGGGCATTTGCGCGGATCGGCGCCGTCGGCCGTGGGCGGGAAGATGTGGGGTCCCAAGACCTCGTTCAAGGTGTCCAGAACCTGCGTGATGCGCAGGTCGGAGATGTCCTCGATGGCGGCGTGGAAGTCGCGCCAGAAATCGGCGAGCAGCTTCTTCCAGTTCAGCTTGCCATCGGAGACCTGGTCGAGCTGATCTTCGAGGCTCGCCGTGAAATCGTATTCGACGTAATGGCCGAAGAAGTTCGTCAGGAACGCCGTGACTAGCTGGCCGCGGTCTTCGGGCAGGAAGCGCGACTTCTCCATGCGCACGTATTTGCGGTCACGCAGCACTTGGAGGGTCGAGGCGTAGGTTGACGGGCGGCCGATGCCGAGCTCTTCGAGCTTCTTGACGAGCGAGGCTTCGGAGAAGCGCGGCGGTGGTTCGGTAAAATGCTGCGCCGGTTTCACATCGGTGACGTTCATGGCGTCGCCCGCGTTCACCATGGGTAGGCGTGCGCTGTCGTCTTCGTCGGACGGATCGTCGGTGCCTTCCTGATAGAGCGCGAGGAAGCCGTCGAAGGTCAGCACCGAACCGGTCGCGCGCAGACCCGTGCGGCTGTCGGCGGTTTCGATGTCGATGGTCGTGCGTTCGAACTCGGCCGCTTCCATTTGGCTCGCGACCATACGCTTCCACACGAGGTCGTAGAGGCGCAGCATGTCGGGCTCGATATGCTTCAACGAGTCCGGCGTGCGCTCGACGTCCGTCGGGCGGATGGCTTCGTGCGCTTCTTGGGCGTTGCGGGTCTTCGATTTGTATTCGCGCGCCTTCTCCGGCAAATGACGATCGGAGTAGCGGTTGACAATGAGCTTGCGCGTGGCGGCGAGCGCCTCGGGCGCGACGTCCACGCCGTCGGTACGCATATAGGTGATGAGGCCGACCGTCTCGCCGTCGACGTTGACGCCTTCGTAGAGGCGCTGGGCGATGCGCATCGTGTGGCTGGCCGAGAAGCCCAGCTTGCGCGCGGCCTCCTGCTGAAGCGTCGAGGTGGTGAAGGGCGGGTTCGGGTTGCGGCGCGCAGGCTTCGATTCGACGTTCGCGACTTTGAACGTGCCGGCCTCGATGGCGCGACGCGCGGCTTCGGCCGCCGCTTCGTTTGGCAGCGAGAATTTTTCGAGCTTTTCGCCGTCGAGCTTGATCAGGCGCGCGGTCAGCGCGTCGCCCGGCGGCGTCTGCAACGCCGTATCGACGGTCCAGTATTCCTGGGGCTTGAACTTCTCGATCTCGAGTTCGCGCTCGCAGATCAGGCGCAGCGCGACGGATTGGACGCGGCCGGCGGAGCGGGACCCCGGCAGCTTGCGCCAGAGCACCGGCGAGAGGTTGTAGCCGACGAGGTAGTCGAGCGCGCGGCGGGCGAGATAGGCGTCGACCAGCTGGTCATCGATGTCGCGCGGATGGGACATCCCGTCCTGGACCGCGGCCTTCGTGATCGCGTTGAAGACGACGCGCTGAATTTCGACGTCTTTCAGGGCCTTTTTCTGCTTCAGCACCTGGAGCAGGTGCCAGGAAATGGCTTCGCCCTCGCGATCGGGGTCGGTGGCGAGGATCAGCTTTTTCGCGCCTTTGACGGCGCCGACGATTTCGTTGAGGTGCTTGGCCGCCCGCTCGGCGACCTCCCAGGACATTTCGAAGTCCTTGTCGGGACGGACGGAACCGTCCTCTTCCGCCAGGTCCCGTACGTGGCCGTAGGAGGCCAACACCTTATATGTGTTGCCCAGATACTTGTTGATCGTCTTCGCCTTCGCCGGCGATTCCACGATCACGACATTGGTTGCGGCCACTCTACCTACAGTCCTTCAGGGGGGTCCCGATGGGGGGCGGACGATGGTCTATATCTAGTAAAGGTGTCAACCAAAGCCAGCCGGTACAATCCTTAAGTGCCAGATAACGTTTTATATTCAATGAATTAGAAGGTTAATGGCTTCAGGATAGATACACCTTATACCCAGGATGCCGGGTTAATGCCCCCCGCGAATTCCAGGTCCAAGAGGGCGGCCGAGACCTCCGCCGGTGAGGCGCCGGTCAGTCGAATCAGCTCGTCGATCTCAACCGGGGCGGGTCCCAAACGCCGAAGGATCTCAGCCTGAAGAGCATCGGTGTTTTCGGGCGGCAATGGGGCGGCCGGGGGGCGTTCTGGCGGCATCCTGGGTGCGGGCGCGAAGAGCTGCGGACCGAGATGGGCGAGCACGTCCTCGGCGCTTTCGGTCAGGATCGCGCCTTGGCGGAGAAGGCCGTTGGTTCCCTTCGCCCGCGGGTCGAGCGGCGAGCCCGGTACGGCGAAGACATCGCGGCCTTGCTCGCCGGCGAGGCGGGCCGTGATCAATGAGCCGGAGTTCAGCGTCGCCTCGACGACCACGACCCCGCGGGTCAACCCGGAGATGATCCGGTTGCGGCGGGGGAAATGTTTGGCGACCGCTGGAGTGCGAAAGGCATCTCGCTGACAGCCGCCCCGTCGATCACGATCTCGCGGTAGAGGCTCGCGTTCTCTGGCGGATAGACGACGTCGATGCTGCCGGCCATGACGGCGATCGTGCCTGTCTTCAGGCTGCCTTTGTGGGCTGCCGTGTCGCTGCCGCGCGCGAGGCCTGAGGCGACGGCGATGTCGGCCGCGCCAAGGTCGCGCGCGATCTCGCGGGCGAAACGTTGGCCCAGGGCCGAGGCGTTGCGTGCGCCGACGATGGCCACGATCGTCCTGTTCAGGATTGCGGCATTGCCCATCACGGTGAGGAGCGGCGGCGGCGCTTCGAGTTGAGCGAGCGCGGCGGGATAGTCCGGTTCGCCGTGCGCGACGATGCGCGCGCCGTGGCGTTCGGTGATTCGATCTCGCGTTCGACGTCGGCCTGCAAGGGGGCGAGGGGGCGCGTCTTCGGCGATTTGCGCGCGAGCGTGGGCAGGGCTTCGATGGCGCGGCGCGCGCTGCCGTAACGCTCGATCAGCGGCCAGAACGTCGCCGGGCCGATGGTCGCGGCGCGGATCAGGCGCAGGCGCGCCACGCGTTCGGAATCGCCTAGCATTAGTGTCGTTTCGTCCATGCGGCGTCCGCTTTGACTTCGATCAAAGCCCATCGGCGGGCCGCTTGTCACGCTCGTCGGCAAAACACCGGGAGGAAGGCCCATATGGACGCCGGAGACACGATGTACGTCACCGCGGTGATCGCCGCGATGGTGGTGTTCGGGCTCACGCTGTTCGTCGTCGCCTGGATGACGAACAGCAAATAGTCGTCAGGCTTTCTTGGCGCCAATCCGCGGTTCGGTGCCCGCGAGCAACCGGCGGATGTTTTCGCGGTGCGTGACGAAGACGAGCACGGCCAGGATCGCCGCGCCGACTGCGTACTCCCATTTGTCGAAGATCGCCATGTAAACGGGCGTCACCGCCGCCGCAACAAGGGCCGAGAGCGACGAGATTCGCGCAACGACAGCAGCGACGAGCCACGTCGCCGCCGCCATGAGCGCGACCGGCCAGCTCAGCGCGGCAATGATGCCGGCGCAGGTCGCCACGCCTTTGCCGCCTTTGAAGTTGAGCCAGACGGGGAAGATGTGGCCGGTGAAGGCGCCAAGGGCGGCCGCCATCGCCGCAATGTCGCTGAACTGCTTGGCGATTAGCACCGCGACGACGCCCTTGCCTGCGTCGCCGATGAGCGTAAGCGCTGCGGCGAGCTTGTTTCCTGTGCGCAAGACGTTCGTCGCGCCGACGTTGCCCGATCCGACTTGGCGGATGTCGCCGAGGCCGAACAGTCTCGTGACGAGGAACGCGAAGGGAATGGCGCCCAAGGCGTAACCGCCCATGAAGGCGATGATGGCTTCGATCATTTAGGCCGCCTGAAAGATCGTCTGTCCGGCGACCACTGTGCGCAAAACGCGGCCGTGCATCAATCGCCCGTCGAAGGGCGAATTCTTCGAGTGCGAGCGGAATTCGACCGGGTCGATCTTGCGGGGCGCCGCCGGGTCGAAAAGCACGAGATCGGCGGGTGCGCCTTTCGCAAGGCGGCCTTGGGGCAGGCGCAGGATTTTTGCCGGGTCGATCGTCACGCGGCGCAAGGCGTCGACGAGGCTGAGGCCTGCGTCGTGATGCAGCGACAACGCGACGGACAGCAGCGTTTCGAGGCCGACGGCCCCATAGGCCGCCTGCGCAAAGGGCAGGCGCTTCGTCTCCGGCGCTTGCGGATCGTGGCTGGACACGATGGCGTCGATCACGCCCGCGCGCACGCCTTCGACCATTGCCTGGCGGTCCTCTTCCGAACGCAGCGGCGGCGAGACCTTCGCAAAGGTTTTGTACTCGCCGATGTCGTTTTCGTTGAGTGCCAGGTGATGACCCGCGACGGCGCAGGTGACGGGCAAGCCGCGTTGTTTCGCTTCGGCGACGACGTCGAGCGCGGCGGCGCAGGAAACCTGCCCCAGGTGGTAGCGTGCGCGTGTGAGTTCGAGGAGGCGTATGTCGCGTTCGACGGCGATCGCTTCGGCCGCCGTCGGAATGCCGCCGAGACCCATCCGTGCCGCGAATGCGCCTTCGTTGATCTGACCCGCGCCGGCAAGGCTGGGCTCTTCGGCATGCGTGATGACGAGCGCGTCGAAGTTCGCGGCGTAAGCGAGGCAGCGGCGCATGATAAGGCTGGAGGCCACCGTGCGGTCGGCGTCGGTGAAGGCGATAGCGCCGGCTTCGCTCAAGAGCCCGATCTCGGACATCTGCGCGCCTTTGAGGCCCTTGGTCAGCGCGGCGGTCGGATAGATGCGCACGCGGGCGGTGGCGGCCGCGCGGCGCGTGATGAAGTCGACGAGTGCCGCGTCGTCGATCACGGGATCGGTGACGGGCATCATCGCGAACGAGGTTACGCCGCCCGCGGCCGCCGACTCGCTGGCCGAGGCGAGCGTCTCGCGATGCTCGGCGCCAGGCTCGCCCGTGAAGACGCGCATGTCGACGAGGCCCGGCGCGAGAACTTGGCCGTTGCAGTCAATGACCGCCGCGTTCGCCGGTTTGCCGTCGTTGAAGACGCGCGGGCCCACGTCGGCGATCGTCTCGCCTTCGACAAGCAAGCCGCCTTTCGCGTCGAGCCCGGTGTCGGGGTCGATCAGACGAGCGTTCACGAAGGCGGTGCGACCGCTCATGACCGGCGCTCCGCATTCGGGAGCTGGCGCGACAGCGCGTCGAGGACGGCCATGCGGATCGCGACGCCCATCTCAACCTGCTCGTGGATCAGGCTGCGTTCGACGTCGTCGGCGATGGCGCTGTCGATTTCGACGCCGCGGTTCATGGGGCCCGGGTGCATGACCAGCGCGCCGGGTTTGGCGAGCGCCAGCGTCGTCGCGTCCAGGCCGTAGAAACGGAAATATTCGCGCGTCGACGGCAGGAACGAGCCCGTCATGCGCTCCATCTGCAGGCGCAGCATCATGACGATGTCGGCGCCCTTCAGGCCTTCGCGCATGTCGGTGAAAACCTCGGCGCCCCAGGTGTTGGCGCCGATGGGCATCAGCGTGCGCGGGGCGACGAGGCGGACGCGCGCGCCGAGCTTTGTCAGCAGGTGCACATTCGAGCGCGCGACGCGGCTATGCAGTACGTCGCCGCAAATCGCGACGGTAAGACCTTCGATGCGATTCATCCGGCGGCGGATGGTGAGCGCGTCGAGGAGGGCTTGCGTCGGGTGCTCGTGCGCGCCGTCGCCGGCGTTGATGACCGAGCACGAGACCTTGTCGGCGAGCAAAGCGACGGCGCCCGAGTCCTGGTGGCGTATGACGATGATGTCGGGGCGCATCGCGTTCAGCGTCGTCGCCGTGTCGATCAATGTCTCGCCTTTGCGTACGGACGACTGCGTCACCGACATGTTCATCACGTCGGCGCCGAGGCGCTTGCCGGCGAGTTCAAAGGACGATTGCGTGCGCGTCGACGGCTCGAAGAACAGATTGATCAGCGTGCGGCCGCGCAGCGTGTCTTTTTTCTTCTGAATCTGCCGATTGACATCGACATACTCGTCGCCCAGATCCAGCAAAAATTCGATCTCTTGGCGCTGCAAGGGCGCGATGGCGAGAAGATGCTGGCGGGCGAACAGGCCGGTCATCGCGGAGGTGGGTATAGGGGGCGCCGGTCGCTGCCGCAAGCGGCGATCACGCCAAAACCCACAGTATGATCGGCATGGTTACCATCGCGGCCAGCGTTTGCGCCGTCGTTATGTTCGCCATCAGCGGCGCGTCGCCGCCGAGTTGGCGCGCCAGGATGTAGGACGACGAGGCGCCGGGCACCGCTGCGCAGATGAGCGCCGCGGTTTTGGCCGCCGATTCGATGCCGAGCGCAATTGCGCCAGCGGCGACGATCAGCGGCATGACGCACAGCTTGAGCAGGGATGCGGCGACGATGGGCACGGGCTTAGCGCGCGCTTCGCCCAAATCGAGGCTTGCGCCGACGGCGAGGAGGCCCAAAGGCAACGCCGCCCGGCCAAGAAGGCCCACGGTCGTCGAGGCGACCTCGGGGATGGTCGGGCCAACCGCTTGCACGAGAATGCCGGCGAGGCAGGCCAGGATCAGCGGGTTGCGGGCGAGGAGCCTCATCAAGACCGCAACGCCCGCGCTCTCGCCCGCGTGGCGCATCAGCACGCCGACGCAAAGCACGTTTGCGATCGGCACCATCACGGAGACCGCGACGGCGGCGAGCGCCAGGCTCTTCGGTCCCAAGACCGCGGCGATGGCGCCCAGCGCGACGTAGCTGTTCCAACGCACGGCGCCCTGGAAGAGGCTGGTGAAGGCCGGGCCGTCGAGTTTCAAGAGCGCGCGGAACGGAAAGACGAGGACGGCCATCGCGGTCATCGCCAGTCCCAAAAGCAGCGCCATGCGACCGACGGGTTCGCTGCCAAAGTCCGCGAACGCGATGGCGCCAAAGAGGAACGCGGGGAAGAGGACGAAATAGGTCACGCGCTCGACCGTTCGCCAGGCATCGTCCGTCAGGAACTTCGACCAGCGCAAAGCTGCGCCGAGGGCGATGATCGCGAACACGGGGACGAGGGCGGCGAGGACATCGATCATGCGTGGCGTTCGGCCGATATGTCATCGAGCGACTTGCGCGCCGGCTCCGGCAAAAACCAGATCGGGATGAGCGCCAAAGGCGCTGGCAGGATTAGGAGCGCGATCGCGGGCGGGTGCGCTTGGAACAAGTCGTACATGGAGCCTTCAAGGACCAACGCGGCCGAACCCGAAAGACTGCTGGCCAAGACGCGGATGCCTGAGGCGATCGAGCGGTGCGACGTCGGAAACAGCTCTGCGCACAGCGCCGAAACGAGCGCATCGATCGATAGATAGGCGAGGATCCCGGCAAGCCAGAAGAGCGCGAGCCACGGGCCGCTCGCCCACGTGTAGAAGAGCCCGAAGCTACCCGCGCAGACCAAGATCAGGACAGACAGCACGAGTCGGCGCCCGTAGAGGTCGCTCAGCGTGCCCGCGACGATCATGCCAGGAATGGCGGTGATGCCCATGAGTGTCAGCGCCGCCACATGCCCCGGCGCCCAGCCGTGTGTGCTTTGCAGGACTTTGGAGAAGAAGATCACGGCGTTGGCGAGACCGAACGAGAACGGGATCGTCGCCGCTACGATCAACGCGAGGCGGCCGGGATAGGCGCGCACCAATTCGACGATCGGCGTCAGCGGATGTCCGCGCGCGACCGACGACGTAAAGCGCTTGGTTTCGGGCAGCCGCCGTCGCGCCCACAACAACCAAGCCAGCGGAAAGGCGCCGATGGCGTAGAGTGCGCGCCAGCCGAAGGGTAAAAGATTGACGAGAGCAAAGACGAGCGCGGCCGTTCCCGCGCCGGCCGCGCCGAGCGCCGAGATCGCACCGATCCCCCAGCCTCGCGTGCGATCGGAGAATTCCTCGGCGATAAAGACGACGCACAACATTTCTTCCGTGTAGATGAACACGCGCGCCAGCGCTTGCGCGATCAGGAACTGGGTTGCCGTCTCGCTGAAGGCTGTGGCAACGGTCGCCAGGATCGCGCCCGCGAGCGTCACGAGAAGCAGCGTGCGGCGCCCGACAAGGTCGGCGAAATAGGCGAGTGCCAAGGCCGGAACGACGCCCATGCGAAACGTCGCGTTCAGCGTGCTGATCTCGTTTTCGGGAATCGCGAGACCGGCCTGAATCTGCGGCATGGCGAAGCCGTAGATGTTGAGGTCGTAGTTCGCGAAAAACGTGCCCGCACCCACCAGCAACAAGAGGCGGCGGTGTTCGGGCGGGATTGCTTCCGGCGGACGCACAAGAAGGCGGCGGAGCGTGCGGGCGACGACTTTCGTCAGGTTCATTGCGCAGGCGACCGCTTCAACGCGTCGAGGACGCCTTGGAGGATGTAGGCCGCGGCCATCTTGTCGACGACTTGCTTGCGCTTCGCGCGCGACACGTCCGCTTCGATCAGCGTGCGGGTGACGGCGACGGTCGACAGGCGCTCGTCCCAGAAGAGGATCGGCAGATCGTGCTTGGCTTCGAAATTGCGGGCGAAGGCGCGGGCGGATTGGGCGGCGGGGCCTTCAGTGCCGTTCATGTTCAAGGGCAGGCCGATGACGAGTCCGCCCGTTGCGTGCTTTTTGATCAGGGCGATCAGCGCCTCGGCGTCGGTCGTGAACTTGCGCTTGGGCAGCGTCTCGAGCGGCGTCGCCACCGTCAGCATGACGTCGGACAGCGCGATGCCGATCGTCTTTTCGCCCAGGTCCAGGCCGAAAAGGCGCTCACCGGGTTTCAGGGCCGCGGCCAATTCGGCGGGGGTTTTGACGATCACGTTCCGGCGGTCACTTGGGCGGCGCTCGCGCTTCTTGCAAGGCGGTAGCCCGGTTGGTAGCAAAGCCCCCGTTTCACCACAAGAAATCGCTCCCATGTCCGTCGACAAGAACACCGTCAAGCGCGTGGCCAGGCTCGCGCGCATCGCTTTGCCCGAAGAGCGGCTCGCACCCATGGCGGACGAGCTCAACGCCATCCTCAAATGGGTCGAGCAATTGAACGAGGTCGACACGTCGAAGGTCGAGCCGATGACGAGCGTGGTGAAGGTGTCGCTGAAGATGCGCGACGACGTGGTGACGGACGGCGAGCGCGCGGGCGACGTCGTGAAGAACGCGCCCTTGGGCGAAGACAACTACTTCGCCGTGCCGAAGGTGGTCGAATGAGCGATCTGACCTCACTGACGATCGCGGACGCGCGCGAGGGCCTGCGCAAGAAGTCGTTCTCGGCGCGCGAGCTGACCGAAGCGCACATCAAGGCGGTCGAAAAGGCGCGGGCGTTGAACTGTTTCGTGACCGAGACGCCGGAAATCGCGCTCAAAGGCGCGGAAGAGGCGGACAAGCGAATCGCCGCCGGTTCGGCGCGGGCGCTCGAAGGCATTCCGCTCGGGATCAAGGATTTGTTCTGCACGAAGGGCGTGCTGACGACGGCGGGGTCGCACATCCTCGATGGCTTCCAGCCGCCCTACGAATCCACGGTCACGCGCAACCTGTTCGATGCGGGCGTCGTGATGCTGGGCAAGCTCAACATGGACGAGTTCGCGATGGGCTCGTCCAACGAGACGAGCTACCACAAGCCGGTCATCAACCCGTGGCGGCGGAAGGGCTCGAACACGCCGCTCGTGCCCGGCGGCTCGTCGGGCGGATCGGCGGCCTCGGTCGCGGGACGGCTCGTCTTGGGTGCGACGGGAACGGACACGGGCGGCTCGATCCGGCAACCGGCGGCGGTGACGGGCATTGTCGGGATCAAGCCGACCTACGGACGGTGTTCGCGCTGGGGGATCGTCGCGTTCGCCTCGTCGCTCGACCAGGCGGGGCCGATGGCGCGCACCGTCCGTGATTGCGCGATCCTGATGAAGACGATGGCGAGCCACGATCCGATGGACTCGACCAGCGTCGATCTGCCGGTGCCCGACTACGAAGCGGCGATGACCGGCGACATCAAGGGGCTCAAAGTCGGCATTCCGAAAGAGTACCGCATCGACGGCATGCCGCCCGAAATCGAAGAGCTTTGGCAGAAGGGGATTCAGTGGCTGAAAGATGCGGGCGCGACCATGGTCGACGTCAGCCTGCCGCACACGAAATATGCGTTGCCCGCCTACTACATCGTAGCGCCTGCGGAGGCGTCGTCGAACCTCGCGCGGTATGACGGCGTGCGGTTCGGCTTGCGCGTGCCGGGCAAGGACATCATCTCGATGTACGAGAACACGCGCGCGGCGGGCTTCGGGCGCGAGGTGCAGCGGCGCGTCTTGATCGGCACTTACGTGCTCTCGGCCGGGTACTACGATGCTTATTACCTGAAGGCGCAGAAGCTCAGGACGCTGATCGCGCGGGACTTCGAAGACGCCTATAAAAAATGTGACGTGCTGCTGACGCCGGCGACGCCGGGTCCGGCCTTCGGGATCGCGGAGAAGACCGACGATCCGATCGCCATGTACTTGAATGACGTCTTCACCGTGACCGTGAACCTTGCGGGTTTGCCCGGCATATCGGTGCCGGCGGGCTTGAACCGCGAAGGCTTGCCTCTAGGTCTTCAGCTGATCGGCAAAGCCTTCGACGAAGCGACGTTGTTCCGGGTGGGCGAGGTCTTGGAGAAGGCGGCGGGGCCGCTTCCCCGTCCGACGCCATGGTGGGAGGTTTGACCTTATGACAACCGCAGTCACGGCCGTTCATACGTCGCGCGCGGACACCGGCCCGCTGATCGAAGGCGCAACGGGCAAGTGGGAAGTCATCGTCGGCATGGAGGTGCATGCCCAGGTGCTGTCGAAGGCCAAGCTGTTCTCGGGCGCCTCCGCCGAATTCGGGGCTGACCCGAACGAGCATGTGAGCTTCGTCGATGCGGCGATGCCGGGAATGCTGCCCGTCATCAACAAGTACTGTGTCGAGCAGGCGGTGAAGACGGGCCTCGGCCTGAAGGCTGCGATCAACCACCGCTCGATCTTTGACCGGAAGAACTATTTCTATCCGGACCTGCCGGCCGGTTATCAGATTTCGCAGTACAAACATCCCGTCGTGGGCGAGGGCGTCGTTATCGTCGATCTGCCGGGCGGGAAGTCGATCTCGGTCGGCATCGAACGGCTGCATCTGGAGCAGGACGCGGGCAAGTCGCTGCACGATCAGCATCCGGATCAGTCGTTCGTCGATCTCAACCGCGCGGGCGTGGCGTTGATGGAGATCGTGTCGCGGCCCGACCTGCGGTCGTCGGAAGAGGCGGCGGCCTATCTCAAGAAGCTGCGGGCGATCTTGCGTTATCTCGGCACGTGCGACGGCAACATGGAGGAGGGCTCCATGCGCGCGGACGTCAACGTGTCGGTGCGCAAGCCGGGCGAGCCGCTGGGCACGCGGTGCGAGATCAAGAACGTCAATTCGATGCGCTTCGTGGCGCAGGCCGTTGACTACGAGGCGCGGCGGCAGATCGACGTCATCGAAGGTGGCGGCAAGATCAACCAGGAGACGCGGCTTTTCGATTCCAAGAAAGGCGAGACGCGGTCAATGCGCTCCAAGGAAGAGGCGCACGACTACCGCTATTTCCCAGATCCCGATTTGCTGCCGCTGGAGCTTGAGGACGCGTGGGTTCAGCGGATCAAGGGGTCGCTCCCCGAACTGCCAGACGACAAGAAGGACCGCTTCATGCGGGACTACGGCCTCAGCCTCTATGACGCGGGCGTGCTCATCAGCGAGCGGGAAAGCGCCGATTTCTTCGAGGCGGTCGCCAAGGGGCGGGACGCGAAGCTGGCGGCGAACTGGGTGATCAACGAGCTCTTCGGACGGCTGAACAAAGAAGACAAGTCGATCGGCGAGAGCCCGGTGTCGGCCGAAGCGATGGGCGCCATCGTCTCGTTGATCAGCGACGGCACGATCTCGGGCAAGATCGCCAAGGACGTGTTCGAGATTGCGTGGAGCGAAGGCGGCGATCCGGCGGCGATCGTCGAGAAGCGCGGCCTGAAGCAGGTCACCGACATGGGCGCCATCGAAGCGGCTGTCGACGAAGTCATCGCTGCCAATCCGCAGAAGGTCGAGCAGGCGAAAGCGAAGCCCACGCTTGCCGGCTGGTTCGTCGGTCAGGTGATGAAGGCGACCGGCGGCAAAGCGAATCCACAGGCGGTGAATGATCTCGTGAAGAAGAAACTCGGCGTGTGACGCGTCGCACGTGAACGGTTTGTCACGATCCCGGCGCGGCGAAGTGATTCGCACCGATTCGGACGAAACGGGCGGCCGGTCAAGGGGCGCGGGCCACGGCAAATCTCTCGATCCGTGTACGGATGATCATCTGAATCGCTGATTTTTTCTAGGATTCATGAGGCGTTGCTTTCGTGCATCAGTTGCGGCGCCACAAGCTGTTGCGCCCGAAGGGCAAGTTACTCAATATGTTGAATGTTCGGGGGCGCAAGGTGCGCTCTGCGGATGTAGCGAAGGAGTCACTCTCTCATGCCGATGACAGCGAAGCGGAAGAAGACCAAGACCGCGAAGAAGAAGACGACCTCGAAGGCCGCGGCGAAGCCGAAGGCCGCGAAGAAGACGAAGAAGACGAAAAGATAACGACGTGACAATCCGACCCGTCGTGGTCGGGCCGACGGCGGCGGCGTAGGTCGCGCTTTTAAAGGCGCACGAGGTTCGGGAACCGAACCGTCCCGCCGCTCCAAGGCAAACTTCATCGGCGCGAGGCGATCGACATCCGCAGGGATGCGATGCCTCCGCCGGTTTCCCCCCCCCAGACAAAAGATCCGGCGTCTTGGCCCCGCGCATGATATGACGTGTACGGAGCGTCGTGCCGGCGTGGGTCGGGCCGCCCGCATGGTTGATCCGGCTTGAATTTTTTCGCGCGCCGTTCGCGGCTGGCGCCCGCGTTAACGGGCGGTGCTTTGCGGCGTTAACGCGCGAACCTCAGGTTTGGTGCGGCGAGCCGCCCGCCGCGGCGGGCAATTTTAACCAAAAACGCGGCCGTTTTTTTAAATAAAAACGCGAACTGAGTTTAACGCCGCATTCATCTCAACTTGTCCATTCTTCGTCTCGTCAATGCGAATTCAAAACGAATTCGACGCAATACATGAGGAGACAAGACGATGGCAGTGATCGACATGGACGTCGTCGCGGACATCGAGGGCGATGTGAAGAGCCAGTCGCCGCAGGCGCTGTACCAGTTGGGCCTGTGCTATTCGACGGGCCAGGGGGTCGAACTCGACCTCGTGCGCGCCCACAAGTACTTCAATCTGGCGGCGATGAAGGGCGTGGCGGAAGCCAGGCTCTGGCGCGCGGAACTCGCGGAACAGATGTCGTCGAACGAAATCGCCGAAGCGCAGCGCCTGGCGCGCCTTTGGCTTCAGGAGACGGCGCACTAACAAAAATCAACAAATAAGGGGCCGCCCGGCGGGCTTGGGGCTAAATCCCCGGCCCGCCTTTTTTTGTTCCAAAATGCACTATAATCGCAGGTCATGAGTGGTTCCCGACAGACGCGGAAATCGCGCAGCGGCGTTCTATTGAGCGAACGGGACGGACCCGTGCTCACGCTTTCGATCAATCGGCCTGACGCCTCGAACGCCATCGACACGATGCTGCGCGACGAGCTGACGCGGGTGCTCGACGAGGTCGCCGCCAACAAGCAGATTCGCGCCGTCGTCTTGACCAGCACGGGCGACGACGCGTTCTCGGTGGGCATGGACGTCGCCGAAATCGTCGGCTTCTCGCCGCTCGAAGTCGAACTCGTGGCGGTCCGGGCACGCGGCATCTACGAACGCATGACGGCGCTCGAGATTCCCATCATCGCGGCGATCAAAGGCGCGTGCCTGGGCGCGGGTTTCGAACTCGCGCTGCATGCCGACGTCAGGCTGGCGCGCGCGGACGCGCGTTTCGGCCTGCCCGGCATCAACGTCGGCATGAGCACCGGCGGCGGCGCGGTCGGTCTATTGCAGCGGATCAGCGGAATCGGCTCGGCGGCGGCGCTGGCGCTGACGGGCGGCGTCGTTACGGCCGAGCGCGCGTTCATGCTGGGGCTCGTGTCGAACGTCGCCAGCATGACCGAGTTCGAACCGTCGGTGCAGCAGCTTGCGAGCCATCTCGCGTCTCTGTCGCCGGTCGCGATCGCCGAAACGAAGAAGCTGTTGCGGATTGCCGCGGAGCAGGGGATCACGGCCGCGGCCGATCAAAGCCCCAAGTCGCTGGCGCGGTGCTTCGCGGACGGCGACGCGGCCGTCAGACTACAGATGATGTTGGGCGGCCGCGACCCGGAGGCGACGGTCCACTGACGGCGGCGATCAGCTGCCGCTGCTCTTCGCGTTGGATGCCGTCGTGCTCGACGAGCGGTTCTTCTTTTTCGACGACTTCTTCTTCTTCTTGGACTTCTTCTTCTTCGGCTTAGGCTCGTCGGGCGGGTCGTCGTAGACCGGCGTCGACTTCACGACGGTCGAGGAGAATTGTGCGTCGGCGGGCGAGACGATCGGCTCCATGGTCGCTGCGCCGGCGACTGGCTCCGTTGCTGCGGGCGGCGTCTCACCCGGCTCGGGCGAGGAGGAAAACTGCGGCGGCGACGACGCATAGGCGCTGTAGGCGCCGCGGTGCAAATCCTGCGTGATCGCGAGCGGCGCGTCGCGGCCGGCCAGGATGCCGCGATAAATCTGCGTGTTTTCGAGCACGCGCTGGACGTAGTTGCGCGTCTCGTTGAAGGGGATGCGTTCGATCCAGTCGATGACGTCGGCGTTCGAGTCGCGTGGATCACCGTAGCGCGCGATCCATTGGTTCGCGCGGCCCGCGCCCGCGTTGTACGATGCGATGGAAAGCACGTACGACCCGGCGAAATTCGACAAGAGGTCCGAGACGTGCGCCATGCCGAGCTGCAGGTTGACGGACGGCGTCAGGAGATCGGATGTCCTGCTATACCTCAATCCGTGTTGGCGCGCGGTGAGCCTTGCGGTGCCGGGCATCATCTGCATCAGGCCGCGTGCGCCCGCGCCCGACCGCGCCTCGGGATCGAATTCGCTTTCCTGGCGCGTCAATCCCATCACGAGCGCGCTTTCCGGCGCCGTGTTCTTGCCCTGATAGACCGGCAACGACACCGTCGGATAAGCGATGTCGTAGATCGGCACGTTCTTCTGCAGACCCTTCTTGGCGACGCGAAGCGCCAGCGCCGGTTCGTTCAGGTTGCGCAGGAAGTTCGAGAGCAGCACGAACTGGTCGCGCTCCGTGAATACGTCGGTCGACGATAGGGCGAAGGTGCGCAACAGGCCGCTGGCGCCGACATCGGCCAAGGCCTGCATCGCCTGCATCAGGCTGTGATCCATGAACGCCTGTTTCGTCGCCGTGGTCGCGGCCGCGCGTGTGACGGCCAGGTTCAGGTTTCCGCGCGGGTTCAGCGCCGCTGCCGCGAGCTGGCCGTAGAACGTAATCGGATGCGCGGCGGCGGCCTGATAGTGGAAGCGCGCGTCGGCGGTGCGGCCCGCTTTCTCGGCGGCGCGACCGGCCCAGTAGTGGGCGCGTGCGACGCTGATGGGCGCGGTCACCGCCGAGCGCAGATGAAGGAAATGCTCGAACGCCGCGTCCGGCTTGTTCAGGAATCGAAGCGCGATCCAACCGGCCAGGAACTCGGCTTCTGCATAGGGCAGGCCCGTGGCGCTCGTCAGGTCATGGCCGGAGGCAAGCTGATAGGCCTGATGCACGTTCCCGACGTCGAGTGCTTCGCGCGCCTGGTACTGGCGTTCGCGCCACCAGTCGTCCGGATCCGGCGGCACGCCATTCATGTTCACCGCGGCGGTCAGCAAGAGCGGGCGGGCTTCGATGTCCCGATCGCGCTTGCGGAGCCAGCGCGCCCGATCGAACAAAAGACCCGGATCGTTCTTCAAGCTCGACGGCACGCGCGCATAGGCGGCATCAGCGTCGCGGGTATTCTGGCGCAGCTTGATTCGCGCGGTCAGCATCTGGGAGACGTCGTTGCCGACCCAGTTCGACATCGCGTTCGCCTGACTGTACTCGCCGCTCCACACAAGGCGCGAGGCGCGGCGGAGATGATCGTCGGCCGTCAGGCGGTTGCCGTAGCGCGCGGCGATCACCGAAACGCGATCGAGCGAGAAATTTCCTTCGATCCAGGCGCGGCGGATCCACCGCTTGCCGTTCGCCTCCTGGCCTTTGCGGAAATAGGCGTCGGCAAGCTTGACCATGCCTTCGCCGGCGATCGGTTCGCGGCCCTGGAACCAGGCGATGACCTGATCGGGCTGCATCGCCTCGGCGGGCATTGCCTCTTCGGCGCGGGCCTTGAGCGAGTCCTGGCGCGGCCAGTCGCGATGGCCGGCGATGAAACGGTCGATGTCGGCGAACGCCGCGCCGCTGTCCTTGTTGACGAAGACGCGCCACAACACGACGTCGCGCGCGCTTGCGTTCGAGATCTGCGACGCGAGGACGCGCGCATAATCCCATTGCTTGCGGTCGACGGCGTCGAACGCCTTCTCCAAATTCGAGAGGTCGCTCGCCGACAAGGCGCGGGTGTGCGCGCGATAGTGACGTTCGCCTTCATCGGGAATCGGAGCCATCTGGGCGGTGGCCGATGCGTTCACGCAGACGCAAATCGCCGCCGCAGCGCCCAACAGACGCAGGGTCTTCGAACTCAGTGATGCCACGTTGCGCTTTTCCCGAAGCTGGCTTCGTTGACGAGGCGTTAAATCACCTTAACCGCTCGTCCCCCCATGGGCCAAGCCGCGAATATCACATGCGCAGAGAACCATCCGGTTAACTCGCCTTGTGGCAGGATATTGAAAAGGTCTAATTTTGGTTGCGCAACCCTCGCTTCAGCACAAGCTCCCATGACCCTCGATCTCGCGCGCCTACGCGGCTCCATTCCCGCCCTGCTCACGCCATTCCGAGACGGCAAGGTCGACGTTAAGACGTTCGAAACCTTCGTGGATTGGCAGATTGCCGAGGGCAGCCACGGTGTCGTGCCGTGCGGCACAACCGGCGAATCCCCAACTTTGGGCGACGACGAATTCGCCGTCGTCGTCGGCGCGGCGGTTAAAACGGCGAAGGGGCGTGTGCCCGTGATCGCCGGCACGGGATCGAATTCAACCTCTCATGCGATTGAACTCACGCAACTCGCGCAGAAGTTGGGGGCCGACGCGGCGCTTGTCGTGACGCCTTATTACAACAAGCCGACTCAGGACGGGCTCTATCTGCACTACCGCGCGATCGCGGAAGCGACCCGTTTGCCGATCATCATCTACAACATTCCGGGGCGTTCGGTCGTCGACATGACACCGGAGACGATGGCGCGGCTTGCCAAGATTTCGAATATCGTCGGCGTGAAGGATGCGACCGCCAACATGGCGCGCGTGACGAAGCAGCGTTTGAGCTGCGGGGCGAAATTCGTGCAGCTGTCGGGCGAGGACGGCACGGCGCTGGGTTTCAACGCGCAGGGCGGCGTCGGCTGCATTTCGGTGACGGCGAACGTGGCGCCGCGGCTGTGCGCCGCATTTCAAGACGCCTGCACGAAGGGCGACTTTGCGGCGGCGCGCGAAATGAACGAACGTCTGATGCCGCTCCACGAGGCGTTGTTCTGCGAGACGTCGCCGGTGCCGGTGAAGTACGCGGCGAGTCTGTTGGGCAAGAGTTCTGAGACCTGCCGCCTGCCGCTCGCGCCGTTGGGCGAGACGTCGAAGGCGCGGGTGCGCGCGGCGATGACGCAAGTCGGATTGTTGAACTGATCCAAAGATGGCTTCGAAGAAAGACAAGGACGCCGGGATCAAGGTCGCGGCGGACAACCGCAAAGCGCGGCACAATTACTTCATCGACGAGGTTGTCGAGACGGGGATCGAGCTCACGGGCACGGAGGTCAAGTCGCTGCGCGGCGGCAAGGCGACGATCGGCGAGGCTTACGCGCAGCCGAAGGGCGGCGAAATCTTCCTGATCAATTCCTACATTCCCGAATACACCGAAGGAAACCGCTTCAACCACGAACCCCGGCGGGTGCGGAAACTGCTGTTGCACAAGCGGCAGATCGCGAGGCTTTCCCAAGCGGTCGAGCGCGAGGGCATGACGCTGGTGCCGCTGAAGATCTTCTTCAACGCGAAAGGGCGTGCGAAAGTCGACCTCGGGCTCGCGCGCGGCAAGAAGCTGTACGACAAGCGCGCCACCGAAAAGAAGCGCGACTGGGCGCGCGAGAAGCAGCGGCTGATGCGCGACAAGGGGTAGTCCCGTGAGCGACGACAAAGACGAAGGCCGGATCAAAGAGAAGCTGATCGCGTCCAAGAAGAAGTGGGCTCGTGACGGACGCCTCATCACCGGCAATCCAGATGTCGCCCACGCGAACCGCTTGCCGCCGGGGCAGCGCGAGGTCACGCATTGGCCTGTGCTCGATCTTGGCGTGCAGCCGGACGTGCCGAAAGCGGAATGGCGCTTGTCCGTCGATGGGCTTGTCAAGAATCCCGTGACGTTGTCGTTCGAGGCGCTGCTTCAATTGCCGCAGACGGACAACGTCTCCGACATCCATTGCGTGACGCAGTGGAGCCGCTACGCCAACCACTGGCGGGGCGTCTCTTCGCGCGACGTGCTCGCGCTGGTGCGGCCGAAGGACGAGGCCCAGCATGTGATCTTCCATGCTTATGACGGTTATACGACGAACGTCGCCTTCGACGTGTTCGCGGCGGACGACGTCATGATCGCGCACTCATGGGAGGGCGAGCCCCTCGCGCGCGAACACGGCGGACCGGTGCGGATCGTCATTCCGCGCTTCTATTTCTGGAAGAGCGCGAAGTGGGTGAAGCGCATCGAGTTCAGCCGGGACGACAAGCCAGGTTTCTGGGAAGTGCGCGGCTATCACAATCAGGGCGATCCCTGGACGGAAGAGCGCTACAGCTGATCGGCGCCTCAAGGTTCTGGTTTCGCCGGAAGCTTCCCGGCTACGGTGTTTTGGCATTGGAGATTTCGAGATGGCTGAGGACAGGGTGCAGGGGCATTGCGACGAGCGCTTCGCGGCGGTGCGCGAGGTGTTCGCGAACAATCTGAAGACAGGCGTCGACGTCGGCGCGTCGTTCGCGGCGACGATCGAGGGCGAGACGGTCGTCGATCTGTGGGGTGGTTGGGCGGACGAGGCGCGCACGAGAGCTTGGGCACGCGATACGATCGTCAACGTCTATTCGACCACGAAGACGATGACGGCGCTGACGGCCCTCTTGCTCGCCGATCGCGGTGCGCTCGATCTTCACGCACCGGTCGCGCGCTATTGGCCGGCGTTCGCGGCGAACGGGAAGGGGGAGGTGAAGGTCAGCCACCTGCTCTCGCATTCGGCCGGACTTTCGGGCTGGGACACGCCGCTTAAGGCCGAAGACATCTACGATTGGGATCGGACGTGCGCGCTGCTTGCGGCGCAGGCGCCGTGGTGGGAACCGGGCGCGAAGGTCGGTTACCACGCGCTCAGCCAGGGATTTCTCGTCGGCGAGGTTATCCGGCAGGTGGCGGGCAAGACGGTCGGCGCCGTCTTTCGCGAAGAGATCGCGGGGCCGCTCGGCGCCGATTTTCATATCGGCCTTCCGGCAGAGCACGACGCGCGGGTCGGCGAGATGATCCCGCCCGCGACCGGATTGGGCAAAGGTCAGGATCCGAAGTCGATCGCCGGGCGCACGTTGAACAATCC
>QKCS01000139.1 GCA_003246795.1 Alphaproteobacteria bacterium | reverse complement strand
GGCATATGCATCGGAAACTTTGATGCGGCGCGTCTTCTGGCGGCCGCCGAGCGCCTTGCCCAGCATGTCGTTGAGATTGATCATGCCGATCTGCGCGCCGGGCATGCCCGGGATCTCGAAAGCCGGCATGCCGCCGGTGTCGGCGACTTGGACCTCGATTTCCTTGTCGTCGAGTTCGCCGTCGCGAAGTTTGCGGCGGAACGACTCGCGCGTTGTCTCCGCAGCGCTGGTGCCGACGAGCGCGTCGAGCACGCGGTCTTCGGCGGCAAGTTGTGCCCTGCCCTGCACGTCCTGGCGGCGGCGTTCGCGCAGCGCGGCGATGCCGATTTCGACGAGGTCGCGGACGATCTGTTCGACGTCACGCCCAACGTAACCCACTTCCGTGAACTTGGTCGCTTCCACTTTCAGGAACGGCGCTTGCGCCAGGCGCGCGAGACGTCGCGAGATCTCCGTCTTGCCGACGCCGGTCGGGCCGATCATCAAGATGTTCTTGGGCAAGACCTCTTCACGCAGCTCAGCCGGCAGTTGCTGGCGGCGCCAACGGTTGCGGAGCGCGATCGCGACGGCGCGTTTTGCGGCGCCTTGGCCGACGATGTAGCGGTCGAGTTCGGCGACGATTTCGCGGGGCGTGAGAACGGTCATTTGTGCCTAAAGCGCTTCCAGAGTGATTTCTTGATTCGTGTAAACGCAGATGTCGCCGGCGATTTTCATCGCACGCTTGGCGATGTCTTCGGCGGTGAGGTCGAACGGTAGAAGCGCCCGGGCGGCGGCGAGCGCGAAGTTGCCGCCGGAACCGATGCCGATCAACCCGTCCTCGGGTTCGACGACGTCGCCGGAACCGCTCAAGATCAGGCTCGTCTGCGTGTCGGCGACGGCGAGCATCGCTTCGAGGCGGCGGAGGTAGCGGTCGGTGCGCCAGTCCTTGGCGAGTTCGACGGCGGCGCGCGTCAAATTGCCGGGGTGCTGCTCAAGCTTGGATTCGAGCCGCTCGAAAAGGGTGAAGGCGTCGGCGGTGGCGCCCGCGAAGCCCGCGATCACCTTGCCGCCCGCGAGCTTACGGACCTTGCGCGCGTTGCCCTTCAGGATCGTCTGGCCGAGGCTGACCTGTCCGTCACCCGCGACCACGACTTTGCCGCCCTTGCGGACGGACAAGATCGTCGTGCGGCGCCACTCAAGCGCGGATTCCGGGGCGTCAACCATGGACAGTGGGCCCTTTCGCTCAATGTTCAGACACCTGCTATATGACGGTCGAGGCGGCAATCGCAAAGGGCTTGAAAGGCTTAAATCGGATGCGCAAGGCGAGCGTCGAACGCAAGACGCGCGAGACCGACATTTCCGTCAGTTTGAATCTTGACGGGACCGGAAAGTCCGACGTGGAGACCGGGATCGGCTTTCTCGACCACATGCTCGAAAGCTTCGCCAAGCATTCGTCGATCGACCTCAAGGTGCGGGCGAAGGGCGACACGCATATCGACTTCCACCACACGACCGAAGACACGGGCATCGTGATCGGGCTTGCGATCGCGAAGGCCGTCGGCGAGCGCAAGGGCATTCGCCGGTTCGGCCATGCATCGATCCCGATGGACGAGACGCTGACGCGGTGTTCGATCGACGCGTCGGGGCGGCCGTATCTGATCTGGAAGGTGTCGTTCAGCCGCGCGAAGCTCGGCGAGATGGACACGGAGCTTTTCAAAGAGTGGTTCCAGGCCTTGTCGCAGAACGCGGGGCTCACGCTGCACATCGAGAACCTCTACGGCGAGAACAACCATCACATCGCCGAGAGCTGCTACAAGGCGTGCGCGCGGGCCTTGCGCGAGGCATTGGAGACCGATCCGCGGCAAAGCGGGCAGATTCCAAGCACAAAAGGCAGTTTGGGGTCCTAAAGGCCGCAGCTTGCGGTGTTGACGCAGGCGGACCCGTCGGCATCAACATGCCCCGTGTCTTCTGGGTCGGGGGCCTCAAGGCGATGCATGAGCTCTACGTTCTCTTGATTTATCGAATTCCGGCGCTCGCGTTCGGATTGTTGTTCATTCTGACCTTGGTGCTTCCGGCGCTGCATTCGCTGCTCGCGGTGGGCCGCGTCGTCTTGGGCCGGCCCGCGAACATCAATTGGTGGGTGATCGGGCGTGTCCTGCCGCTGGTCGCCGCCGCTATCGTCGCGTTTCCGCTGCTCATGTTCGCGCGATCGTGGACGACCGAGTGGCAGCTCACGCTCGCCGAAATCGGTCTCGTCTATCTTTGCGTGGCCGTGGTCGTGTTGCCGGTCGCCTTGCCGCTGGTCCAAGCCTACGCGACGCGGCAGCCGCGCGCGGGCACGTTGGCTTATGCCGTGATTGCGATCCTCTCTCTTCCCGTCGCGGCGGCGCTCGCGACCCACGCGTCCGGCCTTGCGACCGAAGCGATCAATGAGCAGCGGGTGGCGACGGGCGGCGAGCCGGCGCCTTATGCTTTCGCCATCGACGAGACGCCGTCGCGGTGCGGTCTGGCGCTCGCGAGCGTCGCGCCGGACGGGCTCGTCTATAGCGTGCCCCCGGCGAACGCGCCGCTTGAAGTCACCTACCCGCCTTACTTCTTTTTCTGGGCCGACATGAGCTTGAAGGCGATGGCGCTCGATTTTTTCGAAGTGTTCGAGTGCAACATCACGAACCTGAAGCACAACCCGAACCACCTGCTGCTGTCGTCCTTCGTGTTCTTTTATCGGGCGTTCGTTTCGATCATCGTACTCACGGTGCTGGCCCTGCCGTTCAGACGAAGAGGCATATGAGCGACGTCGTTGCGATCATCGACTATGGATCGGGGAATCTGCGTTCGGCGGAGAAGGCGATCGAACGCGCGATTGCCGACGGCGGGATCGACGCGCGCGTCGCGGTGACGAGCGACGCCGAGGTCGTGCGCGTCGCGCAGCGCATCGTCCTGCCCGGCGTCGGCGCATTCGCGGACTGCATGAGGGGTTTGAGCGCGATCGACGGCATGGTTGCGACCCTTGAGGAGGCCGTGCATCGGCGCGGTGTTCCGTTTCTTGGCATTTGCGTCGGCATGCAGTTGATGGCTACGCGCGGGCTCGAGCACGGGACGCATAAGGGCCTCGGCTGGATCGAAGGCGACGTGGTGCGGATGGGGCCGTCCGACGCTTCGCTCAAGATTCCGCACATGGGGTGGAACACGCTGAATGTCGTCGCGCCGCATCCGGTGATTGAGCACCTGAGCGAGCAGTCGAGCCCGCACGCCTATTTCGTGCACAGCTATCGTTTCGCGGCGGCGCGACGCGAGGACGTTCTCTTGGAGACGGACTACGGCGGCATGTTCGCGGCGATGATCGGGCGCGACAACGTGGTCGGCACGCAATTCCATCCGGAGAAGAGCCAAGCCTTGGGCTTGCGGCTGTTGCAAAACTTCGTGCGGTGGCGGCCGTGATCCTTTACCCGGCGATCGACCTGAAGAACGGGCAATGTGTCCGACTGTTGCGCGGCGACATGAATGCGGCGACCGTGTTCAGCGACAGTCCTGCGGCGCAGGCGAAGACGTTTGCGGGGCTCGGGTTTCGCTGGCTGCATGTCGTCGACTTGGATGGCGCCGTCAGCGGCCGCTCGGCTAATGCGACGGTGGTGAGCGAGATCCTGAAGAACGTATCGCTTCCCGTTCAGCTCGGCGGCGGCATTCGCGATCGTGCGGCGATCGAGCATTGGCTCGAAGCAGGCGTCGCGCGTGTGATCTTGGGCACGATCGCGGTGCGCGATCCGCAGCTCGTGCGCGACGCGGCGCGTGCTTTCCCGGGCAAGATCGCGGTCGGCATTGATGCCAAGGGCGGGCATGTCGCGGTCGAAGGCTGGGTCTCGGATAGCGGCGTGGCCGCGCGCGAATTGGCGCGGCGTTTCGAGGATGCGGGCGTTGCCTGCATCGTCTACACGGACATTTCGCGCGATGGCACGGGCACGGGGCTCAACATCGACGAGACGGCTGGCGTGGCCGACGCGGTTTCGGTGCCGGTGATCGCGAGCGGCGGCATCGGTTCCTTGGACGACCTGCGCGCGCTCAAGGCGCGGGCGCATCCCAACATCGCCGGGGCGATTTGCGGGCGTGCGCTTTATGAAGGCCGGATCGACGCGCGTGCGGCGTTGGCGCTGACGGGCGAGGCCGCGTGATGCTGAAGACGCGCATTATTCCCTGTCTCGACGTCAAGGACGGCCGCGTCGTGAAGGGCGTGCAGTTCGTCGATCTGCGTGACGCCGGCGACCCGGTGGAGGCGGCGCGGGCTTACGATGCGGCGGGCGCGGACGAGCTTTGCTTTCTCGACATCACGGCGAGCCACGAACGGCGCGGCATTCTGCTCGATGTCGTGCGGCGGACGGCCGAGGCCTGTTTCATGCCGCTGACGGTGGGCGGCGGCGTCCGGACGATCGAAGATATGCGCACCTTGCTGCTTGCCGGCGCGGACAAGGTGTCGATCAACACGGTCGCGGTCGAGCGGCGGGCGGTGGTGCGCGAGGCGGCCGAGAAGTTCGGTTCGCAGCTTGTGGTGGTCGCGATCGACGCGCGGCGGACGCCATCCGGCACGTTCGAGGTGTTCACGCACGGCGGACGTAACGGAACCGGCCTTGATGCCGTCGCCTATGCCCGCGAGGTCGTGGACTTGGGGGCGGGCGAGATCCTGCTGACGTCGATGGACCGCGACGGTACGAAGGCGGGCTACGACCTTGAGTTGACGCGGGCGGTCGCCGACGCCGTCAGCGTGCCGGTGATCGCGAGCGGCGGGGTCGGGACGCTCGACCATTTGGCAGACGGCGTCCTCGAGGGTCACGCCAGTGCGGTGCTGGCGGCCTCGATCTTCCATTTCGGCGAGGCGACGATCGCCCAAGCCAAGGCCCGGATGGCGGAACGCGGCGTGCCGGTGCGCCGCTAGTTTGCGCATTTTCGCTTGCGAATTTTTTCCGCTCTATTCCAGCCGCCGAAGTCCGCGCGTTTTGTCGCGAAGCGGCAACACGGATAGCCAAACGTTGGGGCGCCGGCGTAGAAAAAACTGAGGTCTTTCCGACGTTTGATGCGAGAGCGTCAAACGCTAGATCGGAAGTTTCACCTTCTTCCTACATGATGTGTTTATGACAGTTCGCTAATGCTTTTGTGATGAATGCGCGTCGCTGTACGCTTCCTGCTAGTTGATCTTGGGGAGATGGCGGCGCCGCGCATTTGGCGTTCGTCCGATGGGAATGGGACACGAGATCGAGCTCAAATTCATTGGGCCCGAAGATGCGCTGACGCGCCTTCGGCGGTCGCCGAAGCTGCGTCGCTTCGCGCGCAAGCGGCAGCCGAAAACGGCCGCGCTTCAGGCTGCCTACTACGACACCGCGTCGTTTGCGCTTCGCGACGCCGGCTTCGGTTTGCGCGTACGCACGGAGAACGGCGGCTTCGTTCAGACGCTGAAAAGCTCCGGCATGCACGACGTCGCGACGCGGCAGGAGGAGAAGGCTGAGGTCGACGGCTTTACGCCGAACCTGGATGCCTTCCCGGACAAGAAATTGCGCCGTCGCGTCGCGAAGCTGATCAAGGGCGAAGAGCTTCAGCAGGTGTTTTCAGTCGAGATGCGGCGCACGACAGTTCTTCTGACGCCGCGACGGGGGATTGAGATCGAGGTGGCGTTCGACGTCGGGACGATCAAGACCGCGGATCGCAAGCCGGCCAGTGCGCCGATTTCGGAATTCGAACTCGAACTGCTGAAGGGCGACGCCAACGATCTGTTTGCGTGCGCGCGGGAACTCACTGCCGATCTGCCGCTGACGTTCTTCCTTCAGTCGAAGGCGGAGCGTGGATACGGCCTTGCGGTTGATGCGGCGGAGGCGCCCGTCAATGCGGGGCGCCTGGTCCTGCCGGCGGAGGCGACAGCCGACGACGCGTTCGGGCGGATTATCGCGCATTGCCTGAGCCAGTTCCTGGGCAACTGGTCCGCCGTGATGATTGCGCGCGATCCGGAGGGCATTCATCAGATGCGCGTCGCGCTCCGCAGGATGCGCAGCGCTTTCGCGCTCTTCGGTGGATCGTTTCGCACGGCGATGCACGGTCTTGAGGAACACGTGCGGTGGATCGCCGAGGTCTTGGGGCATGCGCGCGATCTCGACGTGTTTCAGGAGGACGTCTACCGACCGGCCGCGGAGGCGCACGGCGACGACGAGCGGCTGCTTGAACTGGCGACCGTGGTGCGCACGCGACGACGGATCGCGTGGGCCGCAGTGTTCGAGGCGCTGGAATCGGAGCGGTTGCGCCGACTGGCACTCGAGCTGGCTGCGGCGACATACAGCAAGCCGTGGCTCGATACGTCGATCGGCGGGGCGGACGCCGTCGAACCGGCGATCGTGCTTGCGCATGAGCGATTGGAACAGCGCCTTGCGCAGGTCATGAAGCTGGGCCGGCGCGTGGAGGATCTCGACGCCGGGGATCGCCATCGTCTGCGGATTCGGCTGAAGAAGCTTCGTTACGCGATCGACTTCTTCCAATCGCTGTTCAAGAAGCGGGCGGTGCGGAAGTATCTGAAGAGGCTGAGCGCTCTGCAGGACGTGTTGGGGCGTATGAACGATGCGGCCGTGGCGCGCTCGCTCGGTCGCGAGATACTCTCCGAACACGGTGAAGGCGGCGGGGCGGCGATCGGTTATGCAGGCGGGATCGTCGCGGGTTGGCATCTGGGCCATTCGCGGGCACGAGCGAAGACGCTGGAAAAGGAATGGCGGCGGTTTGCCAAGCTCACGCCGCCTTGGGAATAATGCGGCGTTAACCGTTTCGACGGCGCGCTGCTGCGGCCCCGTTGACCCGGCCACACGGCACCATTAT
>QKCS01000268.1 GCA_003246795.1 Alphaproteobacteria bacterium | reverse complement strand
CCGGCCAGCGTGTGTGCTACGTGATGATGGACCTGCGCCAGCGCGGCAACGATGTGCGCCGCTTCGTTCGCGATCTCGAAGAGTGGCTCATCCGCACGCTCGCCGCGTTCAACATGCGCGGCGAACGGCGCGAAGGCCGGATCGGCATTTGGGTCGCACGTCCGGGCGGCCGCCGCGAAGACAAGATCGCAGCGCTCGGCATTCGGGTGCGCCGGGGCGTGACCTTTCACGGCGTCTCGTTCAACGTGGAACCCGACCTTGAACATTTCTCGGGCATCGTCCCCTGCGGCATCCACGGCGTCACGAGCCTCGCCGATCTTGGGATCACCGCAACGATGTCGGACGTCGACGTGGCGTTGCGCGCGGCCTTCGAAGATGTGTTCGGCCCGACAGTAGACGAACGCGGCCACGAACCGCAGGAAGTCCTGCCGACCTGAAAACAAACCGCCGCCCAAAAGCGCGGGGCGCACCGGAAGGAAACGCGATGGCACCTTTCAAACCGCGGTCGGAACTGGCCACGCACAACGTAACCAATCAACCGCCGCCGTTCGAAAACGTAAACCTCTTCACGTCCGACGCCGTCCTGGTTGACGCGGTCGCGCGCGAAGGCGCGGCCATGCACGACGTCCGTTTGACGGCCTTCGGCGAACGCGCAGGCGCGGCCGAAACGATCGCATTGAGTTTCGACGCCAACCGCAATCCGCCCGAGCTCAAGACATTCGACCGCTTCGGTCGCCGCATCGACGAAGTCGCCTTCCATCCCGCCTATCACAAGCTGATGGAGCTTGGCCTCGGCGGGGGTTTTGCATCGCTGGCCTGGAGCGTTCCGGAAGGCGGCCACGTCGGCCATGCCGCGATCCTCTACATGATGGCCCAAGTCGAACAGGGCGTTTGCTGCCCCATGACGATGACTTACGCGGCCCTGCCCGCGCTTCGCCATCAGCCCGATCTCGCCGCCGAATGGGCGCCGCGCATCGCCGGCGGCGTCTACGATCCGACGTCGGAACCGGCCGCGCGCAAGCGCGGCGCGACCATCGGCATGGCCATGACGGAGAAACAGGGCGGCTCGGACGTGCGCGCGAACACGACCAATGCGACGCCGACGGGCGATGGCGCATTCACGCTCAGCGGACACAAGTGGTTCTGCTCCGCGCCGATGTGCGACGCCTTCCTGACGCTTGCCTACACCGACAAGGGTCTCACCTGTTTCCTCGTGCCGCGCTGGAAGCCGGACGGCGAGCGCAATGCGATGCACATTATGCGGCTCAAGGACAAGCTGGGCGACCGCGCCAACGCGTCATCGGAAATCGAGTACCACGACGCCTACGCGCGTCGGGTCGGTGAGGAAGGCCGCGGTGTGCGCACGATCATCGAGATGGTGCATCACACGCGCCTCGACTGCACGGTTGCGCCCGCCGCCTATATGCGCCAAGCGCTCGCCCAAGCGCTCTGGCACACCTCGCACCGCACGGCGTTTCAGCGCAAGCTCGTCGACCAGCCGCTCATGTCGCGCGTGCTCGCCGACCTTGCGCTCGAAAGCGAAGCGGCGACGACCCTCGCCTTCCGCATCGCGCGCTCGTTCGACGAGGGCAAGAACGAAGCGGCCGCCCTCTTCTCCCGCATCGCCACGCCCATCGGCAAATACTGGCTGAACAAACGCGTCGTGAACTTCGTCTACGAAGCGATGGAGTGCCATGGGGGCGCCGGCTATGTCGAAGAATCAATCCTGCCGCGCCTCTATCGTCAATCGCCCCTGAATTCGATCTGGGAAGGTTCGGGCAACGTCATCTGCCTCGACGTTTTGCGCGCGCTTTCGCGCGAGCCGCAAACCGCCGACGCGCTCTTCGCCGAACTCGATGCGGCCAAGGGCGGTCACAAGGCGCTGGACAACGCCATCGAAAAAGCCAAGCAGCGTCTTACCGGCGCCGTGGAACCACATGCGCGACGCCTGGTCGAGGATCTCGCGCTCGCACTTCAAGCAGCCCTGCTGACCAGCTACGCACCGAACATTGTCGGAGACGCATTCGTCGCAACGCGCCTCGGCGACGTCCCGTCGCGCACCTACGGCGCGTTCGACGCTGAAATCGATCTGAACGGAATCGTCGACCGCGCGATGCCGCGCGCCGCCTAGAGGATCAGCCCGCCGTCGACCGGGATCGTCTGACCGACCACATAAGCCGCAAGCGGCGACGCCAGGAAAAGCGCGACGCCGGCCATATCCTCAGGCGTCCCGAGACGTTTGAGCGGTATGCCCTGCAGCGAAGCTTGCAGCCGCTCCGGGTTTTCGGTCGTCACCTTGGTGAGCTTCGTGTCGACGAGCCCCGGCGCGATGCCGTTCACGCGAATGCCGTCACCGGCCCACGCCTCGCCGAGCGTCCGCGTCAACCCGACGGCGCCGGTCTTCGAGGCGTTGTAGGCCGGGTTCCCCCGCGTCGAATGATAGGCCGCGGTCGACGAGATCGTGATCAGCGAGCCTTTCGCCGCCGCCAGCATGTCGTGAAACTTGGCGGCGCACGCCATCAGACTGTTCAGGTTGACGTCCACGACCTTCTGGAAGCCATCCATCCGAAATTCGCCACGCTTGTAGATGACAGTTCCTTGGCTGAGCACCAGCACGTCAAGCTTCGCAAACGGCGGTTGCCATTGCTCGATCGCGGCGAAGTCCGCCACGTCCACTTGCGCGTAGTGCAGCCCCGTCAGGTCCGAACCATCCGCAGCGTTGAAGTCGCTCGCGTTCGCCCGCGTTCCCCAAACATGAACGTCGGCGCCATGCGCGCGAAACGCCTGCGCGATGCCGTTGCCGATCCCGCTCGATCCGCCCACCACCAATGCGGTCTTGCCCGTAAAATCGAGCGGGTTTCGCATTTCCTAGTCCTTGGCGCGTTCAACGTAGGAACCATCTTCGGTGGACACGACGACCCGCGTGCCGGCAGAGATGTGCGGCGGCACCATCGTGCGCACGCCGTTCGACAGCATCGCCGGCTTGAACGACGACGACGCCGTCTGCCCCTTCACAACTGGTTCCGTTTCCGTGATCTCCAGCACGACGCGCGCAGGCAACTCGATGGAAATCGGAACGCCGTTGTGAAGGCTCAGCGTGACTTCCATGTTCTCCTGCAGATAGGCCGATTGTTCACCGAGAATGTCGGCCGAAACGTGGACTTGATCGAAGGTCTCCGGGTCCATGAAAACATAGGCGTCGCCGTCCTGATACAGGTAGGTGTTCGTCCGCGTGTCGACGAACGCCTTCTCCAGGCCGTCTGTCGTCTTGTAGCGCTCGTTTACCTTCACCCCGTCGCTGATCCGGCGCATTTCGATCTGCGTCGTCGGCGTGCCCTTGCCAGGATGGAAGTTTTCGGCTGATAGAACGACGTAGAGCTTGCCATCCTTTTCGATGATGTTGCCCTTACGCACGTTGCTGGCAATGACGGAAACCACGCGAAAGTCCTCCAGAAATGACGACGCCCGGCTTGGGCCTGCCGCCGAGGGCGGGCGCACCGGGCACGGATCTGCGCGCGGTGATAGCAGCGCGAAGGGCCGCCGCCAAGATGGCAGAAATGTGCGGTTTCGCCCGTGGTAGCCGCCTCGCCTTGGTGGTCGCGTGGCCGTCATGCCGACCGGCGCCCGTTCCTGCTCGCCCGAAACCGCATCAAGGCGGCGATCCGCCGCCACTTCGAAGCTCAGGATTTCGTCGAGGTCGAGTGCGCGGCGCTTCAGACCTCGCCCGGCAACGAAACGCATCTTCATGCCTTCGCCGCGAACGCCGTCGGGCGGAGCGGCGAACCGATCCGCTACTATCTCCACACGTCGCCCGAGTTCGCGTCGAAAAAGCTGTTGGCGGCGGGCGAACGCCGACTCTTCGATTTCGCTCGCGTCTTCCGCAATCGCGAGCATGCGCCGCTCAACGTGCCGGAGTTCACGATGCTCGAATGGTATCGTGCGAATGAGCCGTACGACGCGGTGATCGACGACACGTTGCGCCTCGTGCGGCTCGCTGCAGAGACGGCGGGCACGAACGCGTTGTCGTTCCGCAGGCAATCGATCAAGGCCGACGCGTCGCCGGAACGCATGAGCGTCGCGACCGCCTTCGCCAAGTATGCGGGCATCGACTTGCTTGCGACATTAAGCCCCGACGGCACGATCTCGAACCGCAGCGCACTCGCTGCGCAGGCCGCGCGGGCCGGGATCGCGACATCCGACAACGATACATGGTCCGACGTTTTCAGCCGCGTCCTCGTCGAGCGCGTCGAACCGAGGCTTGGACACGACCAACCGACGATCCTGGATCGATACCCGCGTGTCGAAGCCGCGCTCGCACGCGCCTGCGACGACGACCCGCGCGTGGCCGAGCGCTTCGAGCTCTATGTCCTGGGCGTCGAACTGGCGAACGGCTTCGGCGAACTCACCGACTCCGTGGAGCAGCGCCGGCGCTTCGAACACGAGATGGCCGAAAAGGACCGCATCTACGGCGAGCGCTATCCGATCGACGAAGATTTCCTGGCGGCGCTTGCGGACATGCCGCCCGCAAGCGGCGTCGCCCTTGGCTTCGATCGTCTCGTCCTGCTGGCGACCGGCGCAGAAGGCATCGAGGACGTCATGTGGACGCCTCCGGCCGGACGCGACCGATGATCGACCGAACGCTTCGCACGATCGACGACCTCGTCGTCGCGGATCTCGTTCGGCGGGAGAACAAGCACGCGCTCGTCGAGGTCGCGAACCGCTACGCCGTCGCGATCACGCCGGCGATGGCAAGCCTGATCGACATCGAAGACGCTGCCGACCCCATCGCGCGGCAGTTCGTGCCCGATCAACGCGAACGCGACGTCCGCCGGGAAGAGAATGTCGACCCGATCGGCGACAAGCGCCACATGCCCGTCGAAGGCATCGTGCATCGCTACCGCGACCGCGTGTTGCTCAAGATCGTCCATGCCTGTCCGGTCTATTGTCGCTTTTGTTTTCGGCGCGAAATGGTGGGACCCGACCGCGAGCCCGGCCTATCGTCCAACGCGCTCGATCGCGCCATCGCCTATATCGCCGCGCACGACGAGATCGCGGAGGTCATTCTTACGGGCGGCGATCCCTTTATCCTGACCGCGCGCCGCGCCGCCGACCTGACGGCACGCGTGTCCGCCATCGAACATGTGAAAATCCTGCGGTGGCACACGCGAGTGCCTTTCGTCGATCCTGATCGCGTGACGCCCGAATTCGTCGCCGCGCTGAGATCGACGAACGCCGCGACCTTTGTCGTCGTTCACGCCAATCATCCGCGCGAGTTCACGCCCGATGCGCATCAAGCATGCGCTCGCATCGTCGATGCCGGCATTCCGACGCTCAGCCAAAGCGTACTTTTGAAAGGCGTCAACGATGACGTCGAAACGCTCGCCGCCTTGATGCGCGCGTTCGTCGAGAACCGCGTCAAGCCGTACTACTTGCATCATGCGGACCTGGCGCCCGGCACGGCGCACTTTCGAACGACCATTGCCGCCGGCCAGGAATTGATGCGCGAGCTGCGCCGCCGCGTATCCGGCATCGCCCTGCCGTCGTACGTGCTCGACATTCCGGGCGGCTACGCCAAAGCAAACCTGGAAATGTCTGCCGTCGAGCGCACCCCGGACGGCGGCCTGCGCGTCAAAGACGACGACGGCAATTGGCACGTCTATCCGGGCTGACGCTACTTCGGCAGCACGCGCACGTCGATGCGCCTCTTGTCGTCCAGAAACTCCTTTGCCACCGCGATGACTTCGGCTTCGCTGATGGTGCCGTAGTCGCGAAGCACCGACCGCACGCGCTCCAGATTGCGGGGATCGGATTGGATGTCCGTAAGCGCGCTGAGCCAATAGGCGTTCGTCGATTCCGCGGCATAGTGCTGATAGAGCACGGGCTTGCGCGCCCGCTCCATCAGGTCGGACGACAGCCGGCCGTCGCGCAGCTCCTTCGTGATCTCGTCGAGCGTCGTGAAGAACCGATCGGCCTCATCCGGTTTCGGTTCGACGCCCGCCAGGACATAGCCGTAGCCCTTGAGCGAGGGCGAAGCCCAATACGACACGAACGGCGTGTAGGTGCCGCCCTGCGCCTCGCGCACCTCGTCGATCAACCGCAATTGAATGATCTCGTTCAAAATCGCGAGCGCCCGTTCGCGCCGCGTTCCGCTGAAGAGATCCGGACCCGGCCAAGCGACGGCCACCGCCGCTTGATCGGCCCGTCCGTTGTGGTGGAAGTCGACCCGCGCGGCTTTGGCCGGAAAACGCACGTCACGCGCGCCGGCTGGAAACGAAAAGGCCTGTTGTCGGGACGGCAGCGCGCCGAAAGTCTTCGCGGCCGCTTCGATCGCGTCATCGGCTTTCACTTGCCCCACGATCGTGATCTCGATCGGCGCCTGGGCGAGCGACGGACCGATTGCGGCCTTCACATCGGTCATGGTCAGCGCGCGCATTTCCTCGATCGACGGCGTCGCCCATCGTTTGTCGCCGTCCCGCACCAAAGCAGGCATCTCGCGCGACAGGACGCCCATCGCCGTCGACGCCTGCTGCCGCAGCTGCCCTTCGGCGGCGGCCTGCATGCGCCGCAGTCCGTCCGGCCGATAGGCCGGATCGGTGACATACGCCGCCAGCACCTGCAGCTGGAGCAGAACGTCGCGTTCGACCGTTTCCCCGGAGAGCTGAAACGCGGCCTCGTCGACGTCCAAGAATATGCCGGCGAAATGGCCGGGCTCCGTCTGCTCCAGTTCCTGAAGCTCAAGCCTCCCCAGGCCGCCTTCGACAAAGGCAAACGGCAGCGTCCACGCAAGCCCGGGCTTCGTTTTCGGAAGTGCGAGGTAGCCGCCAGCCAGCCGCGCGATCACACTGACCTTGTCGTTTTCGAAGTTCGTCGACTTGACGTTCAACCTGACGCCGTTGGCAAACCGTACGAGCGTCGTGCCGATGTCGGGAACGAACCTGCGTTCGACGACCGATCCCTTCGGCCCAAAATCGCGATAGCTGAATTCCTTGATCGTGCTCGGCGGCGGCGCGTCCACGGCCACCGACGTGCTCTGCAGATAAGCCTGACGGATCGCCTCGTCGCCCCCGGCGAAAGGTTTTGACGAAGAGACGAAGATAACCGGCCCCGCCCCGCTGAACGCCGCTTTCAAGGCCTTGTTCACGTCGCCGGCTTTCAGTCCCTTGATGCTTGTCGTGTAAAGGTTCAAGTCCGTCTTCGGATCGGT
>QKCS01000106.1 GCA_003246795.1 Alphaproteobacteria bacterium | reverse complement strand
GCGGGTTGTAGCCGCGCAATTTTCTTCCGTCAACCTGATTCACTGCGATTTTCGGCCGCCCTCAAGGCTTTGCGGGCTGCCGAAGATTTCGAAAAGGCCGAACCCTGCAGTTCGGCCTTTTCTTTCGTTTGTGCGGCCCTTACTCCGCCGCGTCGCTTGTCGGCGTCGCCGGCGGCAGCGCCGCCTGGCGGGCGTCGAGGATCGCCTTGTCGCGCTCGGCCGCTAGGTGCTTCATCCGGGTCATCATGCGGCCGGTTCCCGCCGGGATCAGGCGGCCTACGATGATGTTTTCCTTGAGGCCTTCCAGCGTGTCGACCTTGCCGGACACCGCCGCTTCCGTGAGGACGCGGGTGGTCTCCTGGAACGAAGCCGCCGAGAAGAACGACCGGGTTTGGAGCGAGGCCTTGGTGATGCCCAAGAGCACAGGCTTGCCCGAAGCTGGCTTCAAGCCTTCGGCCTTGGCCTTGGCGTTGATCTCCTCAAATTCGATGAGATCAAGCTGCTCGCCCTGGACCAAGGTCGTCTCGCCGCCGTCCTCGACCTCCACCTTCTGGAGCATCTGGCGGACGATGACCTCGATGTGCTTGTCGTTAATCTTCACGCCTTGCAAGCGATAGACCTCCTGAATCTCGTTCACGAGATAGGCGGCCAACGCTTCGACGCCCTTGATGCGAAGGATGTCGTGCGGCGCGGGATTGCCGTCGAGGATGTAGTCGCCCTGCTCGACGAAGTCGCCTTCCTGGACCGCAACGTGCTTGCCCTTCGGGATCAGGTACTCGATCGGCTCGAGCTTTTCGTCCTTCGGTTTCAGGATGACGCGACGCTTGTTCTTGTAGTCCTTGCCGAACTCGATCCAACCGTCGGTTTCCGCGATGACGGCGTGATCCTTGGGCTTGCGCGCCTCGAACAGCTCCGCCACGCGCGGCAGACCGCCCGTGATGTCGCGTGTCTTGGCGCCTTCCGTCGGGATACGCGCCAGGATGTCGCCCTCGCGAACCTGCGCCCCGTCTTCAACCGACAAGACGGCGTCGACGGCAAGCAGGTAGCGCGCTTCGGACTTGTTGGCGAGCTTGATGACCTCACCCTTCTGGTCGCGCACCGAAATCGCGGGCCTGAGATCGCCGCCGCGCGTGTTGGAGCGCCAGTCGAGTACGACCTTGTTGGAGATGCCGGTCGACTCGTCCGTCACTTCCTTCAAGCTCACGCCTTCGACCAAGTCTTCGTACTTCACGGTGCCCGCGCGCTCGGTAAGGATCGGGATCGTATACGGGTCCCATTCGATCAAGCGCTCGCCCCGCGTCACGGCGTCGCCTTCGTCGAAGCGCAAGTGCGCGCCGAACGGCACCTTGTAGCTTGCGCGTTCCTGGCCGTTGTCGTCGACGATGACGACCTGGCTGTTGCGGCCCATCACGCGGAACATGCCCGTCGAGTCCTTGACGGTGTTCCGGTTGACGATCTTGATCTTGCCGTCGTGGCTCGCATCCAAGAACGACGTCTCGGCCACCTGGGCCGCGCCGCCGATGTGGAACGTACGCATCGTCAGCTGCGTGCCCGGCTCGCCGATCGACTGCGCCGCGATTACGCCCACGGCTTCGCCGGAGTTCACCGACGTTCCGCGCGCGAGGTCGCGCCCGTAGCACTTGGCGCATACGCCCGACTTGAGATCGCAAGTCAGCACCGAGCGGATCTTGACCTTCGGCACATGCGCCGCTTCGACCGTCTCGGACTTATCCTCGGTGATCTCTTCGCCGCGCTTGACGATGACCTTGCCCGACGCCGGATCCTTGATGTCCTCGGCGGCGGTGCGACCCAGCATGCGTTCGGTCAGGGTGGCGACCACGTTGCCGCCGTCCAGAACGGCGGCGACCGTGATGCCTTCCTTGGTGCCGCAATCGTCCATGACGATGATGCAGTCCTGGGCAACGTCGACCAAGCGGCGCGTCAAGTAGCCCGAGTTCGCCGTCTTCAAGGCCGTGTCGGCCAGACCCTTGCGGGCGCCGTGCGTCGAGTTGAAGTACTCGAGCACGGTGAGGCCTTCCTTGAAGTTCGAGATGATCGGCGTTTCGATGATCTCGCCCGACGGCTTGGTCATGAGGCCGCGCATACCGGCGAGTTGCTTCATTTGCGTCGGCGAGCCGCGCGCGCCCGAATGCGACATCATGTAGATCGAATTGATCTCCATGACCCGCTTCGTGTCCGCGTCGCGCTTCACCGACGAGATTTCGCGCATCATCTCCTCGGCGACGCGGTCGGTGCACTTCGACCACGCGTCGACGACCTTGTTGTACTTCTCGCCTTCGGTGATGAAGCCGTCCTGGTACTGCTTCTCGTAGTCCTTGATCAGCTTGCGCGTCTCTTCGACCAGGTTCTCCTTCGTGTGCGGGACGACCATGTCGTCTTTGCCGAACGAGATGCCCGCCTTATAGGCCTCGCGGAAGCCGAGACCCATGATCGCGTCGGCGAACAACACCGTCTCCTTCTGGCCGCAGTGGCGATAGACGACGTCGATCAGATGGCTGATCTCGGCCTTCCTGAGCACGCGATTGACAAGCGTGAACGGGATGTTCGGGTGGCGCGGCAAGTGCTCTGCGATCATCAAGCGGCCCGGCGTCGTCGTCACGCGCACGATCGTCGGATTGCCTTCGGGATCGACGGTCTTATAGCGGACGTTGATTTTCGAATGCAGCGTGATGGCGCCTTGCGTCAGCGCGTGCTCGACCTCGCCCGCATCGACGAAGGACTTGCCTTCGCCCGGCTCGCCGTCGCGTTCGAGCGAGCAGTAGTAAAGGCCCAAGACGATGTCCTGGCTGGGCACGATGATCGGCTTGCCGTTCGCGGGGCTCAGGATGTTGTTCGTCGACATCATGAGCACGCGCGCTTCCAGCTGGGCTTCAAGCGACAGCGGCACGTGGACCGCCATTTGGTCGCCGTCGAAATCCGCGTTGAAGGCCGTGCAGACCAGCGGGTGAAGCTGGATCGCCTTGCCTTCGATCAGCACGGGCTCGAACGCCTGAATGCCCAGGCGGTGCAGCGTCGGCGCGCGGTTCAAGAGAACCGGATGCTCGCGGATCACCTCGGCCAGGATGTCCCAAACCTCGGGACGCTCCTTCTCGACCATCTTCTTCGACTGCTTGACGGTCGCGGAGAATCCCTTCGCCTCGAGCCGGTTGTAGATGAACGGTTTGAAGAGCTCGAGCGCCATCTTCTTCGGCAGGCCGCACTGATGCAGCTTGAGTTCGGGACCGACGACGATCACCGAACGGCCGGAGTAGTCGACGCGCTTACCGAGCAGATTCTGACGGAAGCGGCCTTGCTTGCCCTTCAACATGTCGGCGAGCGACTTCAGCGGGCGCTTGTTCGCACCCGTGATGACGCGGCCGCGGCGGCCGTTGTCGAACAACGCGTCGACCGATTCCTGCAACATGCGCTTTTCGTTGCGGATAATGATGTCCGGCGCGCGGAGCTCGATCAGCCGCTTCAGGCGGTTGTTGCGGTTGATGACGCGGCGATAGAGATCGTTCAGATCCGACGTGGCAAAGCGGCCGCCATCCAGGGGGACGAGCGGGCGCAGTTCCGGCGGGATGACCGGCACGACCTGCAGGATCATCCACTCCGGACGATTGCCGGATTCCAAGAACGACTCGACGAGCTTCAAGCGCTTGACGAGCTTCTTCGGCTTCAGCTCCGACGTCGTCGTTGCGATTTCCTTGCGCAGATCTTCCTTCAACTGCTTGAGATCGAGACGCATCAGGAGTTCGCGGATCGCTTCGGCGCCGATCATGGCGGTGAACGAGTCGTCGCCGTACTCTTCCTGCGCCTTCAGATACTCTTCCTCAGTCAGGATGGTGCGCTCTTTGAGCGGCGTCAGGCCCGGCTCGATGACAATGTAGCTCTCGAAGTAGAGAATGCGCTCGAGGTCCTTGAGCATCATGTCGAGGAGAAGGCCGATGCGCGACGGCAGCGACTTCATGAACCAGATATGCGCGACCGGCGAGGCGAGCTCGATATGGCCCATGCGCTCACGCCGGACCTTCGACAACGTCACTTCCACGCCGCACTTTTCGCAGACGATGCCGCGGTATTTCATGCGCTTGTACTTGCCGCACAAACACTCGTAGTCCTTGATCGGACCGAAGATGCGCGCGCAGAACAGGCCGTCACGTTCGGGTTTGAACGTGCGGTAGTTGATGGTCTCAGGCTTCTTGATCTCGCCGTACGACCAGGACTGGATCTTCTCTGGGCTTGCGATCGCGATACGGATGCGATCGAACACCGGAGCCGGGGCCACCGGATTGAAGACGTTCAGGACTTCCTGATTCATGGAGTGTCGGCCTCCTCAATTCCAATTCCGTTCGACCGATGCGCGAGGGACGCGCACCGGCATCATGTTCTTTCGGCCCGTCACGAACCCTGCTCGGTCACGAGTTCGACGTTCAGGCCCAGCGAGCGCATTTCCTTGACGAGAACGTTGAAGCTCTCGGGAATGCCCGCTTCGAAGTTTTCGTCACCGCGGACGATCGCCTCGTAGACCTTCGTTCGGCCTGCGACGTCGTCCGATTTGACGGTCAAGATTTCCTGCAGCGTGTATGCCGCGCCGTACGCCTCGAGCGCCCAGACCTCCATTTCGCCGAAGCGTTGACCGCCAAATTGGGCCTTGCCGCCCAACGGCTGCTGCGTGACGAGGCTGTAAGGCCCGATCGAGCGCGCGTGGATCTTGTCGTCGACGAGGTGGTGCAGCTTCAGCATGTAGATGTAGCCGACCGTGACCGGACGCTTGAACGCGTCGCCCGTGCGGCCGTCATAGAGCGTCACCTGCCCCGACACCGCCATGCCCGCCGTTTCCAACATCTTGTTGATATCGGCCTCGTGCGCGCCGTCGAACACCGGGCTTGCGATGTGGACGCCGTGGCTCATGCTCGACGCGAGTTCCGCGACCTGGTCGTCGTTCAGTTCGTTGAAGTGACCGTCCTGCGCGAACACCGTCTTCAGATGCTTGCGCAGCGGGTCGGCCTTGCCTTCGCGCTGGTACTTCGTGACGAGGTCGCCGATCTGGCGGCCGATGCCGTGGCAGGCCCAGCCGAGATGCGTCTCCAAGATCTGGCCGACGTTCATGCGGCTCGGCACGCCCAACGGGTTCAGCACGATGTCGACGGGCGAGCCGTCTTCGAGGTGCGGCATGTCCTCGATCGGAACAATCTTGGAGATGACGCCCTTGTTGCCGTGACGGCCGGCCATCTTGTCGCCCGGCTGAAGCTTGCGCTTCACGGCCACGAAGACCTTGACCATCTTCATCACGCCCGGCGGCAGTTCGTCGCCGCGACGCAACTTGTCGACCTTGTCGGCGAAGCGCGCTTCGAGACGGTTCTTCGCGTCGTCGTACTGCTTCTTCAGCGCCTCGACCTCGCCCTGCGCCTTGTCGTTCCTGAGCGCAAACTGCCACCAGTGCGCCTTGGGGAACGACTCCAGCATCGACGTCGTGATCTTCGAGTCCGCCGCCACGCCCTTCGGCCCGGCCGCTATCTGCTTGTGCATCAGCAGCTCTTCGAGGCGCGCGTAGATGTTGCGCTCCAGGATCGCGAGCTCGTCGTCGCGGTCCTTGGCGTAGCGTTCGATCTCCTCGCGCTCGATGGCCAGCGCACGCTGGTCCTTGTCGATGCCGTGACGGTTGAAGACGCGCACTTCGACGATCGTGCCCGACGCGCCCGGCGGCAGACGCAAGCTGGTGTCGCGAACGTCAGACGCCTTCTCGCCGAAGATCGCGCGCAACAGCTTTTCTTCCGGCGTCATCGGGCTTTCACCCTTCGGCGTAATCTTGCCGACGAGGATGTCGCCTGGGTTCACTTCGGCGCCGATGTAGACGATGCCGGCTTCGTCGAGGTTCTTCAGCGCCTCTTCGCCGACGTTCGGGATGTCGCGCGTGATTTCCTCGGGCCCCAGCTTCGTGTCGCGGGCCATCGTCTCGAATTCCTCGATGTGGATCGAAGTGAAGACGTCGTCGCGAACGATGCGTTCGGAGATGAGGATCGAGTCCTCGAAGTTGTAGCCGTTCCACGGCATGAACGCGACGAGCACGTTGCGGCCGAGCGCGAGCTCGCCCATGTCGGTCGACGGACCGTCGGCGACGATGTCGCCGGCAACCACGCGGTCACCGACCTTCACCAACGGGCGCTGCGTGATGCAGGTCGATTGGTTCGAGCGCTGGAACTTTTGCAGGCGGTAAATATCGACGCCCGGCTTCGTGGCGTCGGTTTCTTCGCTTGCGCGCACGACGATACGGGTGGCGTCGACTTGGTCGACGATACCGCCGCGGCGCGCCGCGATGGCGGCGCCGGAGTCTCGCGCAACCACGCCTTCCAAACCCGTGCCGACGAACGGCGCTTCGGATTGGAGAAGGGGCACGGCCTGACGCTGCATGTTCGAGCCCATGAGGGCGCGGTTGGCGTCGTCATTCTCCAAGAAGGGAATGAGCGCCGCGGCGACCGACACGAGCTGCTTGGGCGACACGTCCATGAACTCGATGCGGTCCGGCGGCAGCAACACGAAGTCGCCGCCCTTGCGGCATGAGATCAGGTCGTCCATGAAGCGGCCGCGCGGATCGAGCGGCGCGTTCGCCTGCGCGATCGAGTATTTCCACTCTTCCATCGCCGACAGGTACGTGACCTCGGCCGTCACCTTGCCGTCCTTCACTCGACGGTACGGGCTTTCGATGAAGCCGTACTTGTTCACGCGCGCGTAGGTCGCGAGCGAGTTGATCAGGCCGATGTTCGGACCTTCCGGCGTTTCGATCGGGCAGATGCGGCCGTAGTGCGTGGGGTGAACGTCGCGGACTTCGAAGCCCGCGCGTTCGCGCGTCAGACCGCCCGGACCCAAGGCCGAGAGGCGGCGCTTGTGCGTGATCTCGGACAGCGGGTTCGTCTGGTCCATGAACTGCGAGAGCTGCGACGAGCCGAAGAATTCGCGCACGGCGGCGG
>QKCS01000292.1 GCA_003246795.1 Alphaproteobacteria bacterium | reverse complement strand
TTCGGCGGTGCGGCCATCATCAGCCCCAAGCGCGGATCCTCGAACTTGAGGGCGCTCGAACCCTTTGGGACGACGACATAGTAGGTGCCGCTGATCACGCTGTGCGGGTGGATGTGCGAGGTGTGGACGCCGCCGGGCTTCAGGAGGTTGATCCACATGCTGTCGAGCGCAAGCTTCGTGTGGCCGAGATCGTAGTGGAGCGCGCGGGCGAACGCCGCGACGTGCTTGTCGAGGTGGCGTTCGAGTTCGGCGAACTGCGGGGCGCGGACGGTGAGGTCATCGAGCGACGAATAGGAAGTGTAGCCGGGGTAGTTGTGTTCGCGGCACCAGGCTTGACCCGCACGGTCGTCGCGGGCGATCGACAAGCAGGCCGTGCGCAGGTCGCGGTTGAGGAGGCGGGCATCCTCGCCCGCGAGCTTGGCGCGGTAGATCTGTGTTGCGAACAGACGTTCGGTCGTGGCCATCAGCAGGGCTCTAGCGCAGAGCCCGTGATGCGGTCAAAAGCGCGGCCGAATCATGGTGTACGGCGCGTCAGCCGCGCCGTACCAACAGGGCGGCGATGTCCTCGAGGCTTTCGATGGCGATCGCTTCTTCCGCGTCGAGCGGCGCGCCCAGGCGTTCTTCGAGCGCGAGCAGGATGCGCGTGTGGGCGAGACTGTCCCATTGTTCGATCGCGCCGATGCGCGCGTTCGCTGGCAGGTCGCCTTCGGGCAGCGCCAGCGCCTCGGCCAATAAGGTCTTGGCGGTCGACATCGCGCTCATGCGGCTTTTTCCTTTCGCGCGCGCCATTCGTCGCGCAGCATGCCGAAGTGGTATTGGTCGAGGCGCGAGCCGTCGACGACGGATTTGCACTGGCCGCGCAACACGCCTTCGAGGCGCCAGCCCTGGGCCTTATAGTTGAAGACGGCGGGGAAGTTGCGGGCGAGCGGTGTGCCGTAGGCCTTCTCGACGCCGCGACGCTCGAAGAACTCGTCGAGCAACGCCGCGCGCACTTCGTTGACGACGCCCTTGCCCCAATAGGTCTTGTCGCCGATGACGAGGTTGACGTTCGCGGTCGCGTGCATCTTGTTCACTTCGATCATGTAGAAGCCGATGTAGAGCGACATCGCCTTCGTGAACACGCCCATCAGGTAGCCGATGTCGTTGTCAAAGCGCGCGATGTAGCGCATCAATTCGTCTTTCGACGCGCGGCGCACCGGCACGTTGAGCGGGTCCATGATGTCGGGATCGGCGGACCAGTCGCACCAGCGGTCGCACGCGTCTGCGGGCACCAGGCTGCGCACGAGGAAACGCTCGGTCGTCAGGTTGACGGGCCGGCCTTGCGGTCTCTGCATCATGGCTTTTTGATCAGCGCGTTGCGGACGTTGTCGCGGCTGACTTTGCCACGCGACGTCTTCGGGATTTCGTCGACGAAGAACCAGCGCTCGGGCGTCGCTTCGCGGCGCAGCCGCTTGAGGCACCAGTCGCGGAGCGAGGCGGCGTCTTCCGATGCGTTCGGTGCGAGTTTGATCGCGGCCGCGACCATCTCGCCGCTCGCCGCGTCGGGCAGGCCGAACACGCAGGCTTCGGCGATGGACGGATGACTGTCGAGCAGCATGTCGATTTCGGCCGGCTGGACCTTGAAGCCCGCGCGGTTGATTTCGTCCTTGGCGCGACCGGTGAGCCGCATGTTGCCGTCCGCGTCGACTTCGCCGAGATCGCCCGTTGCGTACCACCCGTCGCGCAGGACCGCCGTGGTGAGATCGGAGCGGTCGAGGTATCCGCTCATGAGCGAAGGCGTTTGCACCACGACTTCGCCGGCGCCCAGCGTTCGGATCGTTCCGTCTTCTGTTTTCACGCCCGCCGTACCGCCCCAAGGTCGTCCGATCAAGCCGTCGGTCGGCGCGTGATTGCGCGTGGATGCGCCGCCGATCCAATTGGCCGTCTCCGTGATGCCGTAGCAGTTCACGACCTCGCAACCTGTCCATTCGGCGATGCGCGACCACAAGGCTGCCGAGAGCGGCGCGGAGCCGATGTGCACGCGCTTCAATGTTCCCGTCTTTGGCTGCGGGCTCAGACGCAAGGCCATCTGCCAGAGCGAAGGGACCGAACTCATGAACGTGATGGCGTGTTCATCGATCAAGCTCCCGAGCCCCTGTGCGAGCGGAAGGCCGCGTGGCACGAGAACGATATCGCCGCCCGCCGTCAGCGGCGTGAGCGCGTTGCCGATGAGGCCGTGGCCGAAATGCGTAGGCAGGGTGACGAGGGCGCGCGCCAGCGTTTCGTGCCCGATCTCGTATTGGTTGAGCGCGAGGCGGGCGAGGATGGCGCGAAAGGAAAGAACGACGCCCTTGGGCGCGCCCGTCGTGCCGGAGGTGAAAAGGATGAGCGCGGCGTCGTCAAGCGACCAGTTGCGTTGCGTGGGCTCATTGTTCTTTGCGGCCAGGTCGCCCTTCTCGCCCAGCACGAGTTTCGGCTTGCAGAACGCGATGACGTTTTCGCGTTCGGAGGCGGTCAACGCGGGATCAAGGCATGCCGCCGCCGCGCCGCACGACCAAACGGCGAAGAGGTCGGCGAAGAAATGGGCGGTGCCGCCGTGCGTGATGGCCGTCGTGCCGCCGGGTGCCAGGCCGCTTCGTTTCAGCTCGGCTGCACGTGCGCCGACTGCTGCTTCGAGGGCCTTCGAATTCCATGAGACGCCTGAGGTCTTGTCCAGGATCGCGCCAAAACGGTCGATGGGAAGAAACATTGGGTTCCGATGGTCTTGCGCCGGTCGATTCCAGGGCGTTTATCGCATGCGTGGCCGGGAGGGCAAAAACGATGCGGCTCAATCAGGTGACGGTTTCGGCGCGAGACCTCGCGGCGTCGGTTGCGTTCTACCGCACGCTGGGCTTGCGGCTGATCGTACTCAGCGACCACTACGCGAGGTTCGAATGTCCGGACGGCGGCTCTACGTTTTCGCTGCATCTCGATCCGGCGGCGCGCGGGGTCCGCGAAACAACGGTCTATTTCGAGAACGACGACTTGGACGACGCCGTTGCCCGGTTCAAGGCCCAAGGGCTCAGGTTTGAGAGCGATCCCGTCGATCAACGATGGTTGTGGCGCGAGGCTTACCTGCGTGATCCGGCGGGCAACCTGATCTGCCTTTACAAGGCTGGGGAAATCCGGCGCTTTCCGCCGTGGCGGCTGAAAGAAGCCGATACGTCAGGGTAAACCATCGGGCAGTTGACCGCGATCAAAGCAAGGCGTTCACTTCCAACGGGTTCTGGGAGTTTGGGTCATGCGCAGCGTGTTCGTGTTCGTCGCCTGCTTGATTGCGGGCGCCATTCCTTCGGGCTGTGCGGTTTTCACTGTCGTCGAGACGGCCGTCGACGTCACGGCCACCGCGGTTGGGACGACCGTGGACGTGGCGGCGGGGGCCGTCGATACGGTTGCCGGATCGTCCGACGAAGACGACGATGACGATCTCGACTGTGACGGCGATGACAAGGACAAGGATGCCTGCAAAGGCAAGGTGAAGCCCGAGTAGCAAACTCGACAAGCCGCGGCATGCGGACTATGTCAGCCGCTGCACTTCAAGGCGGCTGTTTCAGTGGACCAACTCATCGACGGGTACCGGCGATTCCGCGTCGGCCATTGGCCCGACCGCCGCGAACGATATGAGAGTCTGAGCGCCGGCCAAGATCCGCGCGTTTGCGTCATCTCCTGCTGCGACAGCCGCGTCGATCCGGTCTCGATCTTCGACGCACGGCCGGGAGATCTCTTCGTCATCCGAAACGTGGCCAATATCGTGCCGCCCTTTCACGCCGGAAACATGATGCAGGGCACGAGCACGGCGATCGAGTTCGCCGTGCGGGCGCTCAAAGTGAATTTGATCCTGGTCCTGGGTCACGCCCAGTGCGGCGGCATCAGGGCCGCTATTGACGTGGAATCGGTCGCCGACACTGTGTTCTTGAAGCAGTGGGTCGATCTGCTCGATGTTGCGAAGGCGCGGGTGGCGGCAGGCGATCCCGATGCGCTGGAGCACGAAGCGATTCGCGTGTCGCTGGAACGCCTGGCTGCGTTTCCGTTCGTCGGCGCCGCGATGGAGGCGGGAACGTTGAAGCTTGCCGGCGCACGTTTCAGTATCTTCGACGGACAGCTTGAGATTCTCGATCAAAGCACCGGAAAATTCGCGTATGCCGACCACGCGTGAGTACAGCGAAGCCGTCATCTGGCGCCACTATGCGGCGTCGAATGCCGGAGATTGCGCCGCAAGGCTTTCGCCATGATCGTACGCATCGCCGCCGCGCAGTATCCGGTCGACACCATCGCGTCGTGGGAGGCCTATCGCGACAAGCTATCGCTCTGGGTCGACGAGGCCGCCGGCGGCGGCGCGCGGCTGTTGGTATTTCCGGAATACGGTTCGATGGAATTGGCGCGCACGTTTGCGCAAGAGGTGTGGGAAGACCTGCAGCGCTCGATCGACTTCGTCGGCGGCCTGCGCAACAAGATCGACGCGCTGCACGCCGAACTGGCCGAGCGGCACAACGTCTACATCGTGGCGGCGAGCTTGCCGGAGCGCGACGACGACGGCGTGGCGCACAACGTCGTTCGCGTGGTTTCGCCGAAAGGTCGCGTGGCCGAGCAGCGGAAGTTGATCATGACGCGATTCGAACGCGAACAATGGCGCGTCAGCGGCGGCGACCGAGTCAACGTGTTCGAGACGGAGGCGGGCACGTTCGGCGTCGCCATTTGCTACGATATCGAGTTCCCCTTGATCGCGCGTGCGATGAGCGAGGCGGGTGCGGCGATGATCTTCGCGCCGAGTTGCACGGACACGCCGCACGGCTACTATCGCGTCCGCGTCGGGGCGCAGGCGCGGGCGCTCGAGAATCAGTGCTTCGTTGTGCAGTCGCCGACCGTGGGCGAGGCGCCGTGGTCGCCGGCCGTCAATGTCAACGTGGGGGCGGCGGGCGTCTACGGGCCGCCGGACCTCGGTTTCCCGGACGACGGCGTGGTGGCGCGGGGCGTCATGAACGAGCCGATGTGGCTCTACGCCGATCTCGATCTGACGGCGGTCACGCGCGTCAGGCTCGAAGGCAAGGTGTTCAACGACCGTCACTGGGCGGAGCAGCCGGGGGCAAGGCCGCTCAAGGCGACGGTCGTCGCGCTCTAAGGCGTTCCCCTCAAAAGCCGCTTGTACGAATCGACCAGCGACGCGTGCGGCGGCGCGAGGTGGATTTGCGTCGTGCCGTCTGGCAGGGCGATCGTCGTCTCGAAATGCAGGTGGATTGTCGTCGCCGCGCCGTCGAAATCGTTCGAGACGAGTCCCAAGCGCTGGCCGCGGGCGACCTTGTCGCCGAGCGTCACGGCAAGCTCTCTTCAGGTGGAGGTAGCGGTAGCGCGGCGACTAGGGTCGGGCGAGCGCATCCTTCAAGCCGGGGATGTGCTCTTTTCCGGCAGGGACCGCGACCGACGAACCTTCGAAGTCCTCGCCGATCGGCTCGGCGTGGCCGCCAAGGCATTGCGCGAGGAATTGCTCGGATATCGCGAAGAAGGACAGACGATTTTCCGGTCGTGCGAAGCCGTGACCTTCATCCGAATAGAGGACATAGGTGACCGGCAGTCGCTTGGCGGTCATCGCGTGAACGATGCGGTCGGCTTCGGACTGTTTGACACGCGGGTCGTTTGCACCCTGTCCAATGAGGAGTGGCTGCCGGATTTTTCCCGTGCGAAATAGCGGCGAGCGTTCCTTCAGCAGCTTGCGTCCTTCGGGCGTCGAGGGGTCGCCGACGCGGCGTTTGAACTCGTCCAAGAACGATGCCCAGTAGGGCGGCAGATTTGCGATCATCGTTTGAAGATTCGACGGGCCGACAATGTCGACGCCGCAAGCGAATTTCTTTGGCGTGAACGTCAGGCCAACGAGCGTCGCATAGCCGCCGTACGACGCGCCGTAGATCGCGATCTTGTCCTTTCGCGCGATGCCTTTGGCGACAGCCCAATCGGCCGCGTCGATCAGGTCGTCGTGCATCTTGCCGGCCCATTCCATGTCGCCGGCATTGACGAAGGCTTTGCCGAAGCCGGTGGAGCCGCGATAATTGACTCTGAGCACGGCGTAGCCGCGGTTCGCGAGCCATGTCGCTGGCGGGTTGTAGGCGAAACTGTCGCGCCACCAGGGCCCGCCGTGGACGGCAAGAACCATCGGCAGCGGCTTTCTCGGAATGCCGTCGCCGTCCTTGTCCACGCCGTTGGGCAAGGTGACGTAGCTGACGAGGTTCAGACCGTCGCGCGCCTTGATGACCTTCGCGTACGTCCGCGGCAGCTTCGTCCCTTCGAGTACCGGACGTGCGCTGAAGAGCGCCTTCAACGTGCGCGTCCGGCGATCGTAGAGGCCAAACTTGATCGGCTCGCCGGTGTTGTCGATCCACAAGGTCCAGAGGTTGCCGTCCTTCGATTGACTCAAGACCTCCCAGTAGCCCGTCACTTGCTTGTCCAAGAATGCGATGTCGGCCTTCAGTTCGGGCTTGATCGCATGCCATTTCATGCGCTCGTACTCGGAGGCGTAAGCGAGCATTTCCATTGTTACGGGGTCGTGAATGTATTCGGCGACGTCGGACTTCGACGACGCGCCGACGGTGGTGGTGGTCCCCGATTTCAGGTCGAGCATGGCGAGCGCGCGCTTGTCGCGATCGCGGCTCTCGACCATGTAGACGGCCTTGTCGCCGGGCGCGAAGAACAGAGGCTCCGTCGTCAACGAGTCCGCCGCCGGGATTGTGGCCAGCGGCGACCATGTCCTGCCGTCGCGGCGATAGAGTTCCTTGCTGCCGTCGGGCTTGGGCTTCATCGCAAGGCGGACGTTCAGATTGCTGTCGGCAAAGACGGCGGCGAAGCCTTTGTTCTTCAGGACCATCTTCGCCTTGCCCGTGACGACGTTCACGAGCCACGGGTCGTGCCAGCGTTTGTCGCGCTTGTTCAGTCCGACAAGAATCTCGTCGGGCCGCTTGTAGGACGAGGCGATC